>JBBQEC010000077.1:0-10088 GCA_038320305.1 Candidatus Limnocylindrales bacterium
AGCATCATCGCGACCTTGCCCGCCACGACGTTGCGTGAGTGCGCGATCGCGTCCTCGAACGAGATGATGCCCATGCTCTTCTTGTCGAAGTTCTGGACGATCGCAGCGCCGAAATGGAGTGCCTTCTGGTCCTCGACCGGCGTCGTCAGAGTCACGACGCCTTCGTCGAGAGCGGCCGCGGAAGTGAACATCTTCATGACCGATCCGGGCTCGTAGACCTCGCTCACGATCGGATCGGTGAACATGTCCGGCGAGTCCTGCGCAGTCGTGCCGTAGTTGTTCTCGTCGTAGCCCGGCACGGAGCCCCAGGCCAGGATCGCGCCCGTGTACGGGTCCATGACTACGCCCGTGACGCGTGGCGCGCGATCCGCCACCCACGCGGTATAGAGCTCCTTCTCGAGACGCAGCTGGAGGCCCGCATCGATCGTCAGCTGGACACCGCCTCCGGTCTGAGGCAGTGGCGCGTTGCCGCCGGCGTCGGCCGTAGCGCTGCCCGCACCCGAAAGGACGCTTTGGCTGGCTTGCTCGACGCCGGACCGTCCCTGTCCGTCCTGGGTAACGAAGCCAAGCAGCTGGCTGGCCAGGGTCGTCCCGGGCGAACCGCCGGCGCTGGGGTAATAGCGCACGGGATGCGGCTCAAGCCCCAGCTGCGCGAGATCGCCGCTGGTCATTCCGGAACGGATCGCGTCGCTCTGCGTCTCCGTCAATTGCTTGTCGATGACGAGGTACTTCGGAGGAGCGCTGTCGTCACTGCCGAGTGACGAACGAAGGGCTGCCGCCTGCTGGGTGTTGAGGCCAAGGATCGTAGCCAGGCCCAACGCGGTCTTGTCGCGCTGGACGTCAGTCATCAGATCCGGATAGGCCGCGAGGAGGTCGCGGTAGGCGGTCGTGGCCAGGATGTTGCCGTTCCGATCAGTGATGTCGCCGCGGCGAACTTCGTCCGCGGTATTCGTTTGCGGCTGCTGGGAGTCGGCGATTCGGCGCAGCTCAGGTCCTTGACCGAGCTGCCAGTAGGCGAGGCGCACGCCGAGAATCGACGCGATGACGGCGAACACGCCGAGCAGCGCGACGAGGCGTAAGCGGCTGTCCGTTCGGCCGAGCATTGCTCAGCGCGCCGACAAACGAACCTTGGTTGCCAGCTGATCGAGCCCGAGGCGCTGAGCGTGGTCGAGCGCCGTCGGCTCGGTGCCCCACGCTAGAACGCTCGTCTCGACCGTCTGAACCTGTCGATAGAGATCGTCGCGCTGCGCAGTGAGCGAGTCGATCTCGTAGCCCGTCGCCGCGAGATTGACGGCCTGGGCCAGGTAGATGAGGCCAATCAGGAAAACGACCAGAACAGCGCCGATGAGCGCTCGAGCTGGATGCGAGCGCGCGGCGACGCGCGACGCGCTGGACAGTCTGCGGCGCGGAGCCGCTGCAACGGGACGTGCCCCGGCACGCGGCAGGGCCGCGGCGCGAGGGAGTGTCGCGGCCCGTGGAAACGCTGCGGTCCGAGCCACGGTCGCCTGGCGTCGCGAGGGCCGAGCTCCACCTGACAGCGGGCGGACACCGCCCAGCACGGTCATTGGCTGAATGCTCCGTATGACTCGCCGAACGCGTTGTGCTCCTCGTGCGTGTCGGTCGGCTGCCAATCCGCGTCGAAGTCGGTTTCGGCATCGGTGAGCACGCCATCGGCAGGACGCTCATCTAGACGGCGCTCGCGCACCTCGTGCTGCCTGCGGCCGTAGGAGCGACGACGGTTCTGCTGATTGCGACGGCTCATACGATCCCCTCCTGTGTCAGGCGGCCAGGCGACGCGCGGTGCGCAGCAGAGCGCTGCGAGCGCGCGGATTTCGATCTATTTCGGCGGCCGTAGGCCGGCGCGGCTGCGGTCCGATGGGCGCGAGACGCGGCGATCGTCCACACACGCACACCGGCAGCTCTGGCGGACAGATGCAACCGCGCCGCTCGGCAGCGATGAAACGCTTGACAATGCGGTCCTCGAGCGAGTGATACGAGATGACTGCCAGTCGGCCCTCAGGACGCAGCGTCTCGACGGCGCCGCTCAACGCGATCGGCAGCGTCTCGAGCTCGCGATTGACGGCGATTCGGAGTGCCTGGAAAACGCGCGTCGCGGGATGGACGCGGCGGCGCCCGCGAGGAGGGGCAGGAGCCGCGCGCACGACTATTTCTGCGAGCTGCGCGCCGGTAGTGATCGGCTCGTCGCGCCGCTGCTCAACGATGGCGCGGGCAATCCGGCGAGCGTGCGGTTCCTCGCCGAACTGTCGGAAAAGGTCACCCAGCTCCTTTTCGTCGAGTTCGGCGATCAGCGTGCTCGCCGGATGGCCGCGAGAGGTGTCGAAGCGCATGTCGAGTGGCCCGTCAGCTCGAAAGCTGAAGGCGCGCTCGTGGTCGGCGAGCTGGTCCGAGCTCAAGCCGAGATCGAACAGGATGCCGTCGGCCGGGGCGAAGCCCTCGTCTGCCGCGACACTTGCCAGTTCTTCGAAGTTCGCCTGACGGAGCGTTAGCCGATCACCTAAAGAGGCGAGGCGTTCGCGTGTTCTGGCGATGGCCGCCCGATCGGCATCTAATCCGAGCAGGCGGCCATCAGGAGAATTGGCCCCCAGGATGCGTCGGGAGTGCCCTCCGCCGCCAACAGTTGCATCTATTTGGAGGCTGCCCGGGCTGGGAGCGAGGGATTCGAGTACCTCGTCAACCATCACGGGCTGGTGCCCATCCTCCATTTCCACTGCCGTTGACTGCGGTCCCGACGGACCCTGGGGGCTCATGTGGTGCGTTAGATCCCGAGATCGGAGATGCGCTGCGCGAAGTCATCGGAGCTCATGTCTTCTGCCGCGGCCGTCCAGCGGCCGGGCTCCCAGAGCTCGATGTGATCGAGCGCACCGACGACCACCACGTCGCCCTTCAAGCCGGCAAATTCACGCAGGCCGGACGGCAGGACAACGCGACCCTGCGAGTCGAGCTCAACGTCGAATGCGCCAGAGAAAAGGAAGCGCGAGAAGGCTCGGGCTCCAGCGTCGGCATAACGTTGCTCGCCGACACGATCGGCCAGCCGCTGCCATGCCTGGTTCGGGAAGATCGCCACGCAGTTGTCCATCCAGCGCGACACGTGTGCGCCCGGTGCGAGTTCCGCGCGGAAGCGTGCGGGTACTGCGACCCGACCTTTCGCGTCGATTGAATGCCGGAACTCACCGGTGAACACGCCGCCACCTCAGGACTCACGCAGCCGTGGCCTCGGTCACCACCCGGGAGTGCTTTCGCTTCCCCGTTCGGTCCGTTCGCCACTCTGTCTCCCCACTCGGCCCCACTCTGGGCCACTCCGCGGCATCTTACGGCACCAGCGGGCCACGTCAAGCCCTCATTGACGTGTTTTCCGGGTAATCGCTCCGCGTCACGAGCCGGGTACTCGGGACGGCGCCACTTGCGCCACGCTCGAGAGGCGCCTCCGGCGCCGCGCTAACTACCTTTGCTGCACGCTCCCAGGCCTCGATGGCCAAGCGGCGAGGCGTCAGGTCAGCGAGGCGTAGATCCAATACGCGGCGGCAAGGCCGATGACGATCGCGAAGATGATCAACACGGTCATCAGCCGACTGTCGGGTGGATTGCTGCGGCTGATCACGCGCCGGCCCCGTCGATCAACGTCTGCTTGGCGCGCTGGAACTCGTCGTACGTCAGTGATCCCGCACGATAAAGCGCGGAGAGCCGCTCGAGCTTGCTGACAAGGTCCGAGTCGTCGGTCGACAACGCCGAGGGCGACGCCTCGGAATGTTCTCCTGTCGCGCGTTGGCCGGACTCCCGGACCAGATCCGAAAGTAGGTGCGAACGCACGCCGTCGAGCTGGTGCTCGTAGCGCGCCTCGCCTTCGGCTGAAAAGTCGAACGCGGGTGGGTCGGCCTTGGGCGTCCAGCTCTTGCCGCCGGGCAGAAAGCCGATCAGCGGCACTGCGCCCATGATCACGAACATGACGCCCGGGATAAGCCAGCCAAGCTCTATTCCGGTGTCCGGCGGTGGCGGGAATAGGGCGAACTGAAGGAAGTTCCAGCCAAGGCTGATAAATAGCGCCGGCCATGCCAGCAGGACCAACCCGGCGTACGGTCCGCCAAGGACGGCCCCCTTCCGGCCGACCAGCGCCGCGCAGCCAAGCCCAGCGAAGATCGACAACGGCAGCAGGAGGGCCACGCCGTCCGGACAATGCTGAGCGATCTCGTACGGCCCGCCCTCTGCGCAATAGCCACCGACATCGAGCACGGCGCGCATGCTCAGCCAGACGATGGCCAGCGCTGCGGTCAGGCCTGCAATGCCGATGAGGTAGATCGCCAGGTCAAAGACCGTCCAGCCGCGTAGATCGCCGTGGTCGAGCTGCACCGCTCGATGTTACCCAGCGACAGGACGGGTGATTGATCCCGTCAGTGTGCCTGTGCTGGGTTTGGGTAGTACTGCTGGCGAGTTGTCCGGCCGCACCGCCGTCTGTAACTTCCCCCTCATGGCGCTTGTGCCGCGTCCTTTTGCCGCATCTCCAAATCAGCTACCCGTCGTCAGCGGTCAGCCCCTGCGCCGCTGCACGTTCCGACACATCACGGCCGTGCAGGCGAGTGGGAGCAAGCCCGCCGGCTACGAGGTCGCGTGCATGTTTCCCGACCGGCGCACGCCGGTGCCGTTGGGCGACATAGAACGCGCCCGTCCGGTGTGCGCCTCGTGTACCTATCAGGGCATCTTCCGAGCCGACTCGGACTAGGCGTCCACCGAACTCCGCAACGCTTTACGTTGCTGCGCCGCCCGCGGCGAAGTGATTCAACCTCCGCAACGCTTGGCGTTGCTGCGCGACTCCAGTCAGCCCCCGCGAAACGCGGGCGCTGGCCTTCGTCTTGCCAGCGAGACGGTCTGTAAGCCGAGTTCTGTCCCAACCCTGCGGTTGGGGACGGTCATCCATCTACGGCGGCGGTTGCCCGACGCCTCTAGCGGCCGACCCGAGAGCGAAGCGACGCCGCCCCTGCCGGACTCGCGTCCGACGGCTCTCCTATTTGGCCTTGCTCCGGGTAGAGCTTGCCCGTTTCACCCGACCCACCACGGTTGCCCGCGGCTGTCGGCTCGTCTCTGTGGCGCTGGTCCTCGCCTCACGGCGGACGGGAGTTACCCGCTACCCTGCGTCGCGGAGCTCGGACTTTCCTCGTATCGACTAACGGGTTCCCCCGCACGATACGCGACCATCCAACCATCTCGCTGGCTCGACGATTCTACCTTCGTGCGGCTGGCGTTCGCCTCACAGACGCCAGAGCCGCTCAGTCACGACCCGATATGTGACTCCCGTGCCGAGCGCGTCGCGGATGCGGTTCTCGGTGAAGTCGCTGATCGGTCGCGGCGGGTCGTCGACATCAAACCAGCCCAGCTCGCCAATTTCGGGCAGCATCGCGACCGGCGTCTGGCTGGGGTCCCACGCGAAGCGGAACACGAAGTGGATCATCGGCGGGAAGCGAGCGTAGCGGTCGTAGTAAACGCCGCTCAGATCTCCCTCGGGCAGCTCGACTGTCGTCTCCTCGCGTAGCTCGCGCTTGGCCGCCACCGACGGCGCCTCGCCCGGTAGCGCGACGCCTCCCGGGATCTCCCAGTTGAAGTTGCCATAGGTGTGCTTGACGAGCAGGACGCGGCCGCGGTCGTCGAAGATGGCCGAGGCCGCGCCGAGGTTGGCGCTGCCGATCGGGCCAATGTCGTCGCTCAAAGCGGCCCATCCCGCTCGGCCGCGGCCGCGGCAGCCGGGTCATCCAGAGCGAGGTTCGCCCACGCATCTGCCTGGCGATTCATTTCGCGACGCTCGTGGCGGATCGACCAGTGATCAAGCCCGGCCAGCAGCGCATGGGCGCGCGCGGCGAGTGGCCTTATCTGTGGATGTTTGATCTTCCAGCGGCCCGACAGCTGCTCGACGATGAGCATCGAGTCGAGCACCAGCTCGACGTCGCGCGCGCCCAGCGCCACGGCCTTCTCGAGCGCCAGGATCACGCCCATGTACTCCGCGTAGTTGTTCGTCTGGATGCCCAGAGCGCGGCTGATGACGGCTACGGGTGGAGCATCGGGACTGCGCGCATCCGAGCGCGAGGCATCGATGATGACGGCGCCCGATGCGGCAGGTCCGGGGTTGCTGCGCGACGCGCCGTCGGCGCGAATTACGACTCGCTCGAGCGGCCCGGCGGCCATCGGATGAGTCAGCCGGACGTCTCCACGGCCGCGCTGGACACCTCGAGGATCGCCCTGGTGATATTGATGCCACGCGGACAGGCATCGGTGCAGTTGTAGATCGTGCGGCAGCGCCACACGCCGTCCTTGTCGGACATGATCTCGAGCCGCTCGTGGGCGCCATCGTCGCGCGAGTCGAAGATGAACCGATGCGCGTTGACTATCGCTGCCGGGCCGATATACGACTCCTGCGCCCAGAACGACGGACACGAGCTGGTGCAGGCAGCGCACAGGATGCACTTGGTGGTGTCGTCGTAGCGCGCGCGTTCAGCCTGCGTCTGGAGCCGCTCGGCGTCGGCCGGCGGCTCGTCGTCGGCGATCAGGTAGGGCAGCACGCTGCGGTACTTGGCAAAGAAGCCATCGAGGTCAACGACGAGATCCTTGATCACGGGCAGGCCGGGCAGTGGCGCCACGCTTATGCGCCGGCCGAGCTGATCGACGCGGATCTTGCACGCAAGCCGGTTGCGACCGTTGATCATCATCGCGTCGCTGCCGCACACGCCATGCGCGCACGAGCGCCGGAAGGTAAGGGAGCCGTCAGTCTCCCATTTGACCCGGTGAAGCAGGTCGAGTACGCGATCCATCGGGTCTGATTCGACGCTGTAGCGCTCCCAGTGTGGGGCGTCGTCACGCTCTGGGTCGAAGCGCAGGATGCGCAGGTCTATCTGCACTTCAATACGTCCTCGGCTTGGGCTCGAACTTGGTGATCGTGACCGGCTTGAACTTCAAGTCCGGCCCGCCCTCGGCCTTATAGGCGAGCGTGTGCTTGAGCCACTTAGTGTCGTCGCGCTCAGGGAAATCTTCGCGGAAGTGCGCGCCGCGGCTCTCCTCACGAGCAAGCGCGCCGGCGACCATGGCCTGCGCGCAGTCGAGCAGGTAGCCCACCTCGCGTGCCTCGAGCAGGTCCGTGTTGAAGACATGCCCGGTGTCCTGTACGGCGACATTTGCGTAGCGGGCGCGCAGCTCGCGCAGGGTGTGCGTCATCTTCTCCAGCGACTGGCGCGTCCGGAACACGCCACATTCTTCCATCATCGCAGCGGCGAGCTCGAGCCGGATGTGCTGAGCGTTCTCGCCGCGGTGTCGGCCGCGCATTGCCTCCATCTCGGCGCGTACGGGCTCGGCCGCAGCGGCCGGTAGCACCGGTAACGCGCCCGCCGCCGCGCGAACGTCGGCGGTCATCGATCGACCTGCGCGCCGACCAAAGACGAGGATGTCGAGCAGTGAGTTGGTACCCAGCCGATTGGCGCCGTGAACGCTCACGCAGGCACACTCGCCAGCGGCATACAGGCCGGGGAGGACATTGTTGTGCTCGTCCATGATCACGCGCGACTCGACCGTTGTAGGGATACCACCCATCGCGTAGTGGGCCGTTGGCGTGACCGGTATCGGCTGGGTTATGGGCTCGATGCCCTGGTACACGCGGGCGAACTCGGTGATGTCGGGCAGCTTGGAGTCGATCACCGCCTTGCCCAAGTGGGTCAGGTCGAGATGGACGTAGTCCTTGCCGCCGATCCCTCGCCCAGCGCGGATCTCGCGATAGATAGCGCGGCTGACGACATCGCGCGGGGCAAGGTCCAGCAGGGTCGCCGCGTAGCGCTCCATGAATGGTTCACCGCTGTCGTTGCGGAGGATGCCGCCCTCGCCGCGCGCGGCCTCGGAAAGGAGGATGCCGATGCCGACGATGCCGGTCGGATGGAACTGGAAGAACTCCATGTCCTCGAGCGGCACGCCGCGCCGATACGCCAGGGCCACGCCGTCACCGGTCAGCGAGAAGGCATTAGAGGTGATCTTGAACATGCGCCCGAAACCGCCGGTGGCGAGCATTACGGCGATCGAGCGGAAGATGTGCATCTCGCCGTCAGCGATGCGGTAGGCGACCACGCCCCGCGTCAGGCCGTCCTCGACGATCAGGTCGACCACGTGATATTCGTCGAAGAACTCGACACCGTGCTTGATGCACTGCTGATAGAGCGTCTGCAGGATCATGTGGCCGGTGCGGTCGGCCGCGAAACATGAGCGGCGCACGGGCGCCTCGCCGAAGTTGCGCGTGTGGCCGCCGAAGCGGCGCTGGTCAATCTTGCCGTCCGGCGTGCGGTTAAACGGCAGGCCCATGTGCTCGAGCTCGATCACCGTCTCGATCGCCTCATTGGCCAGGATCTCGGCCGCGTCCTGGTCTACAAGGTAATCGCCGCCCTTGACCGTGTCGTACATGTGCCACTCAGGGTGGTCCTCTTCCAAGTTGCCAAGGGCCGCACAGATACCGCCCTGGGCAGCCCCGGTATGGGAGCGGGTCGGGTACATCTTCGTCAGCACCGCACTCTTGATGCCGTTGCGCGCAAGCTCGAGCGCGGCCCACAGGCCGGCGCCCCCCGCGCCAACGATGACCGCCTCGTACTCGTGAATTTCCGTTACGGCGGGCGCGCTCATCTGCTCAGACCGGTCCGGTCAGCGCCGAGGTTGGCAAAGTGATGACGACCTGCGTGCCGAGGACGAACAGGATGATGCCGATGACGTACAGGAGCCACAGGGTGCCGGTGCGCCAGACCGGTGAGTGGACGTAGTCGAGGACGACGGTTCGGACGCCCAGGAATGCGTGGATGAGCACCATCGTCAGCAGCAGCCAGTCGAAGCCGCGCCAGAAGATCGAGTTCCAACGTTCGTCGGCAATGAACTGCGCGCTCTGCGTCGCCGGGTCCCAGATGAAGTGCAGGATGCTGAAGTGAGCCAGGGCCAGCACGAAGAGCGCCACGGCCGTGACGCGCATCAGGTACCAGACGATCAGCTCTTTGCGCGAGCCGCGCGGACGAACCCGTGCACGGCTGACTCGTGAGACGGTGACGTTACCGGATTCAATATCCGCAAACGCAGGCGGCGACGCGGGTGTGGGAACTGGGGCTGGCTCGTCGGTCATGCCAGTCCCAGCTGCTGAAGGAGCGGCAACCATGCCGGGCGCAGGATGATCAACGCGCCCGGGACACCGAGCAGAATGAATATGACCCACGTCCCGGTCCACAGCTTGGCCTGGTAGACGGTCATTGCCGGCCAC
This sequence comes from Candidatus Limnocylindrales bacterium, assembly GCA_038320305.1. Lineage (GTDB taxonomy): Bacteria > Chloroflexota > Limnocylindria > Limnocylindrales > CSP1-4 > JALYGJ01. The sequence goes on from JBBQEC010000077.1 coordinate 9,275, forward strand.
AGGTCGATGATCACGATGCGCAGGCCGTTGAGCGCGTGGTACAGCAGGGCCGCGCCGAGCAACACCTCCAGGAATCGGCCCGGGATGCTCGCATAGAAGCGCAGGACGTCGTCGTACAGGGCGGGATTTGCGCCAACGAGGTAGATGTCCACGACATGGAGCAGGAAGAATAGGAAGATGCCCACGCCGCTGATGCGATGGAAGGCCCAAGCGACCATGCCGGCGGGCGGGCGGTAGCGCATCGTCAGCGGCAGGCGCATCACTGGATGCGTTCGCCCAGTCGCGCAACTCGCTCGGCGACGATGCCGGCAAACTCCTGGGTTCCGGCCTTGCCACCCAGGTCGTGAGTCACGGTCTTGCCTTCGGCAATGATCTCGCGCACGGCGGTCTCGACACGATTCGCCGCGGCCGTCTCGCCCAGGTGACGCAGCATGAGCGCGCCGGACAGGATCAGCGCGGTCGGGTTGGCGACGTCCTTGCCGGCGTACTTGGGCGCGGATCCGTGGACCGGCTCGAACACCGCCGCGCGAGTGCCGATGTTGGCGCCGGGCGCGACGCCGAGACCGCCGACAAGGCCTGCGGCCAGGTCACTGACGATGTCGCCATACAGGTTGGGCAGCACGAGGACGTCATACAGCTCCGGCTTCTGGACCAGCTGCATGCACATGTTGTCGACGATGCGGTCCTCGAACTCGATCTGGCCGGCGTACTCCTGCGCGACCGTCCGACACGACTCGAGGAACAGCCCATCGGAGAGCTTCATGATGTTCGCCTTGTGCACGGCCGTGACCTTGTGCCGGCCGTTCGCGACGGC
>JBBQEC010000078.1:0-10037 GCA_038320305.1 Candidatus Limnocylindrales bacterium
GCGACCGAGGTCATTGCAGGCTGCCGTGATGAGGACTGCCGCGCCGTCCGGTCGGAGCAGCCGCCACAGCATGCCATCCACGCAGGCTCCCTGACCGTCGAGATAGACAACCTGGCCGGCGGAGGCCGTGAAGCGGTAGCGGCTTACCTGCTGCCCCTGCCGTATCTCGCCGATCGTCGGCGATCCCAGACTGATTACCGTCGTTGACGTCTCAATCGCGGTGGGAGAGACTGCCGTCGCAGCGGCCACGCTCGCTGCCGAACCCGCGAATGACGGGTCGCCGGTCACTCCGACATCAAGGATGCAGTCGGACAGGGTCGGCTCGGAGACGACTCCAACAGCACGGCACAACGACTCGGCAGCGGCGCGCTTCGAGGCGTCAAGATCAGCCACGCTCACTTTGGCGGTCGGGATATCGGGATGCGTGAACGTGCCGGTTGTTTCCCCCGGCGCATAGTCGAAGAGCGACTCCGCCTGTGTGATTCGCCAACTGTCGGCGAACTCGTGATGCAGGCGATCGAAGAATGCGGGGTCGCCCGGGTCGAGCACGACGCCTGCGCTGGTAGTCGAGTCATTCGCGGGATTCCCGTCGCGGTTGCCAAGTACGCCCACGAGGACCGGCCCGAGCGTCTCCGAGGGTGCGAAGTTGTAGTTCATGAAGTAGCCGTAGATGTGGGCGGTCAGCCGGCTTCCATCCGGCCAGTCGACCGTGACCTCAGACCCGTGGGCCTCCACGACGCCGCCGCCCGGGAGGCGCGCCGAGACATCGGTGCGTGTCTGGACCGCGCCATTGAGTATCAGTCGCCGATTGTTGCCGGCGTAGAGGCCCACGCGATCTGTCCCCACGAGCATGGCGATAGCGGTAGTCAAGGTGACGGTGGTGCTGAACGCCGGCGGCTCCTGTCGCGTCTGAACAATGGTCCCGCTGTCCGGGGAGCGGCTGACCGTGAACTCGCCCGCCGACATGAAGTCGACTGGGCGACCATCGCCTGTCCGGAGGTGCGGGTCTCCGAATGAGCAGAAACCGATGCAGATACCTCCACCAGGTAATGAGCAGATCCCCAGGCAGAAGCCACTCCCTCCACCGCCGGGTGGAGGCGGGGTCGGCGGAGCGGGAGGTGTCGGCGGCTGCGGGCCGAAGGGGACGATCTCCCCCGGCGCCGTGTAGTCCGGTGGCGGCTGGGGGCCGAAGGGGACAATCTCCCCCGGCGCCGTGTATTCAGGTGGCGCCGACTGCGATCCTGGGATCCCCTCCCACGGTGGGGGTGGTGGTTGTGGCAGGTCGCACAACACTCCCTGGCACGGTGGCGGCGGTGGCGGCGGGAGCTCCTTCCACTTGTAATCGGGTGGTGCTGGCGTCTCAACGGCATTGGGGTCGCAGCCGTAGGAATGGGCAAGCCCCGCGCAATTCTGTAGTCCAGCAGGATCGACGCCGTTGACTGGGTCGGACCCGACATATCGGTATAGGTTTGCGTCGCCGCCCGCGAAGCGAATCGGATCGGGTCCGGTCCAGTGGCCAGTCGCCGGGTCGTAGTCGCGAGCCCGGAAATGAACAAGGCCGGTGTCTGGGTCCAGCAGGCCGCCGTCGAAGCCGAATGGCGTGAATCCGGGATTCGAATCGGAGACGATTTCACCCCACGCGCCGTACTCGACTTGCTGTGCCACGGCTCCTGTTGCGGCGTCGATGGCGAGGACAGGACTGCCGAGGTGGTCCGTGATGATGCGATAGCTGCGTCCGTCGCGGCGCACCCACGCCAATCGGCCCGCGTCGTCGTACGCGAACCGGGCAACGACTGCACCGTTGGCATCGGTCGCAGCCGCGAGCAAGCCACTTGGCCGGTAGAGGTAACCGGCGACAAGACTGCCGTTGACGCGGCGTCCCACCCGCCATCCGGATCCGTCGACCACGTAGTCGATTCGGCGTCCGTCGGACATGGTCACGGAACGCAACGACCCGACGTCGTCATAGTCGTAGAGCGTCGGACCTGTCGCATCTCGCCGCGCTGAGAGAGTCCCACGCGCCCCGTACTCGTACGTCGCGCCGGCCCATTCCACGGGCCGGTCACGATCGTCGTAAAGGCCAGTGACGGTAGCGCCCGACTTTGTGACCGAGATCCGGTTGCCTGCCGCGTCGTAAGCGTAGGTTTGCGCCACGACCCCGTCGATCGTCACGGCCGCGAGCCGATCCGAATCGTCGTATCGATACCCGGTGCGCCTGACGGACCCATCAGGTCCGGAGCGCTCGATGGCGCTGATCCGGCCCAGAGAATCGTGCTCGTAGGTCAAGGCGTAGACGGTGCTGCCACTCACTGTCGCGACGGAGCGAGTTGGCCGCCCGTCGGCGTCATATGTCCACGCAGTGTTGACCACGCCCATGCCGGAGCTCGTGGGAAGCCCGTTCTTGTCGATCACGAAAGCGAGATCGCCGACCCCCTGGAGGTAGCCTGCCGCGTCTCGGGCGTAACTGATCGCGTCGGCGCCGTTGACAGTCTCAGCGGACAGTCGGCTGCCAGCGTCCAAAGAGATGCCTACCTGGCCCGAAACAGGGCCAGTCCAAGTGATGCCCACGACCGGGAGGCCCGCATAGCGCAGGGTCGTCTCGACACTGTCCGGCGCGGTCAGCCGCTTGAGTTGCCCGGTGGCCGTGTCGTACGTCGCAGTCACGGCGCCACGGTCGAATTGCCACGAGGTAGGTCGTCCGCCTTTGTCATACATGACGGACACCGAACGATCGCCTGGCCCGGCGACACTGACCACGTTCCCGTCTTGGTCGTACGTACGGAGCTCATAGCTCGCATCCTGCGCAACGATCGGCGGGAGATAAGCCGTTAGCCGGCCGGCCGGGCTGTAACCGAGCGTGGTGGAGGGATGGTCTCCATAACGGATCTGCATGACGCGCCCTTCGGCGTCGCGCATCGAGCTGACTGCGGAGGCATCCGGCGCGACGGTCCGGGCCATCAGGCCGTTGCCGTCGTAGATCTGAGTCTCGACCCGGCCGTCCGGCAGCGTGACGCGCACTTCGCCGGTGCTGGCGTCATGAGCGAAGGTCGTGATCGCTGCGGAACCACCGGTGCCCCGGGTAGTGCTCTGGAGTCGGCCATCGGCGTCGTACGCGTAAGACTCGGACGGCAGCCCGGGACGAACACGCCCGATGATTCGTCCAACCTCGTCGAACGTATCGGACGTTTGGCGGCCAACAGGATCCGTCCACTTCAGCGTCCGGACCGCGGGGTCATAGGACTGAACCCATCGCTGACCGTCGACGAACACCTCTTTCTGCCAGGGGCGTCCGTACGGGTCGGCGTCGGATCCGGTCGCCACGATCGGACCGATCTCTTGACGGTGTTCGGTTCCATCTGGACGGCGCTCGACCAATGGCGTTGGCATGCCGGCGGCCGACCCCCAGCGCGGATGCGGTTCGTTGCCGACGGTCACCACCGTCCCATCCGGATAGGCAACTGTCCGCGCTCCATCCGCGGCGATCTCGAGGCGTGTTGTCAGTCCGCTGCTGTCCGTCATCGATCGGACCACGTTGTTGGCGACCGCCTCGTGGCGCACCGTCGTGGGCCGACCGAGTGCCGTCGTCGCACGCACCTCGAACCCGCCCGGAACCTCTGTGCGTTCGAACTTCGTGGTGACGCCGTCGGGATCGGTGGAGCTCGCCATGCGTCCGGCAGCGTCATACGTGTAGCTCGTGGGCTGCCCGCCCACGTTCTGCCAAGCTTTGACCAAGCCCCACGCACCGGGCGTGATCTCCATTGCCGTACCTGTCGCGGGGACGATGGCCACCACGTCTCCGTTATCGTCCAAGGACGCCCGCGTGTCGGCGCCCGCGATGCCCGCGAGGTGGATCGATCGGCCAGTGGCGTCGCGGCTGATGCGCAGGTGGACGGGATTGCTGTCGACCGATCCGTCGGCCGTGGCCAAGCGGCCTTCGCCGTCGTAAGAAAACGTCAGCAGGGTGGCGCCGGTGATGTCGTCCAACGTGCGTACGTGGCGCCACGCGGCGTCGAACACAAATACCCTCTGAGAGTCGAAGGACGGCACAGCCCGTTCACCGTCATTCAGCACGGTCGCCGCGACCATCCGCCACGATCCGTCGCCACCCAGCAACACGCCGTTTACCGGGTCGTATCGCTGGAGGACATCGACGGACCAGCCGCCCAGCCCGAGAGTGCGGGCGTCCCACTCAGGACGATCGAAGCGACCCTGCGCCCATTCGGTCGAGAGCGAAAGGGCGACACCTGTGCCGACGATCGCTCTTCTTAGCAGGACGGATTGAGGCGCGCACGGAAGTGTGAAAGCTGGGTCACACGCCTCAACCGCCAGCGATCCGAAGTGCTTGGCCGGCGGCGAAGCCGCCGGCGAGGACGACGGACTCTGGGATGGAGCCGAGGTGAGGGCAGCCGTGGGCGTGACCGTGGGCGTGATGGAGATAGGGGTTGGAGGAGGCGGGTTGCTCGTGCACGCGATCGCCACGACAGCGAAAAGGGTTGCGATTCCCCTCCCGACAGACCGCCCGGCGGTTGCTGTCACGCTCCCCATCCGGGGCAGCCGGGACGAGGCGCCCGAGCTCTGATTTCCGTATTACAAATCCAGCGGGTCACGACAGGTGGCAATGGACCCTCCGGGACGGATACGTCCGACCCTTGGATTCGAACCCAGGAATGCCGCTTGCAAACAGCGTCCCTGCGCCCGGGCTGCGCTCGGACGATCGCGAGTATAGGAGCGTCCGCTCGCGGGCTGTAGCCTACGGACGCCACGGAGAAGAAGCACCGGCGGTGCTCCCTGCGACCGTCACTGGATCGTGGCCGCGGCCGCGCTGGTAACGAATGACCCCTCTGAATGGCACGGAAGTGGTCATTTCACGCTCGGGATGAGTGGTGAGCCGCGAAGGACTCGAACCTTCAATGAGCTCATTAAGAGTCCGACGAGTCGCGCTCGCGGACGTCCGCCGCGGCCGCTTTCACGCTCACCCGGGGTTAGCGCCGGCACTGTCTGACCGTCCCTGTTCGCGCCTGTTGCTACCAGCCCTGGCTTCGAGCAGACAAGTGCTCGGTCACGTCCTCCACAAACTGGGCCATTTGGGTGATGTCGCGCACAGACCCGCTATCCCTAGCCTGCGGTCAGCGCCTCGCCGGAGTGTGACGAGCTCGGAGGGACCTCAGGCCCACTGGGATGCCGGCAAATGGCGGGCGCAAGCACTCGCAAAACGAGCCCTCCGTTTTGGCGGATGGCTCTTTGACTTCAACGGAAGATCGAGTCCGCCTCAGGGCACCGCAACCAAAGGGAAAAGGGCCGGGCTCATTGCCCGGCCCTTGGCCGTGATCTAAGGGAGGCCCAAACTCAAGCGATTGAGCAGGTCACACCGAGGTTCTTGCGCGCCGAGTACGCGTTCAGCGCCTTGACGATCGCATTGGCGGCCTTGGCGTTGACAGTCTTCTCGAACCCGTTGGTGCAGCTCACGCTCTTCCACGAAGCGGCGGAAATACGCGGCGCGCCAGGAGCGGCCGAGCATGTCACACCCTTCTTGTTGTGAGCGTTGAACTGGGTCAGTGCCCTGGCGACGCCATGCGCGGCGTGGGCCGACACCGTTCGAGTGAAGCCATTCGAGCACGTAACGGCGATGGTGTCGTGCGTGCTGTGCGAATTCGCCGCGAACGCAGGCGCGATGTTCGCGAACATGGCGGCAGCGAGCAGTGCCACGCCGATAGACAGTCTGATGACCAGCTTCATAGACAAACTCCCTTGGTTGGTGGTCCGCCGCTGGGGCGACTGACCGATACCTGATGTGCCGAGTGGCTCAACCTGCGGTTCGACCGCAGGTCACGGCGAGCGTCGGCTCTAAAGCGGTGGCTATTCTCGGCTGCCCTCAAAGCAGCCGTCAATCCCCGGGACTATCGTCTGTTGCACGCACGCACCACCTAAAGGGCGAGGGTTAACTCGACCGACGTGACCCGCCGAAGGGCTCACCGCAGCACGCGCCCCTCGCCGATCTCCCGCAGACAGGGCGCCATCGCCCGAATAACCGCGGCCTCAGCTCTCTGCGATCGCCGTCCACTACCGGGTCCTCTTGCCGACCTTGGGCCGCTCGGAGGTGTCGAATGCGTACCGACTCCAGGGCACGGATCTATGATGCTCGAACCTCGACGATGGCTCCTGAGAACTAAGCGATCTCCCGGGATCGAAGTGAGCGTCGTTTGGGCCAATCTGTTCCGTGGCGAGGCCCTCTCCATCTCATCGACCGAACAGACCCGGAATGTGCAACCCGCCTTCCTCGAGCTCCACGCCGAGTTAGATGAGAGCCCTGTCGGCGATGCTGTTGATCTCGGCCGCCGGGATCAGCTGCCGCGCAATCACGGCAGGGCTTGATCGACACACATACGGCCGGGTTTGCCGATCACGTCGCCGATCATGAAGACGCGCACCGCCCCCACGCGCGGGCTGGACTGGCGGCGGTGTCAGGAGGTTTGCGGCCAGCGCGCCGCCGCTGGTTGCTACGTCGGTACTTCATTATGCGTATCTGTCGGGGGGGCTACCGCGAACCGTGGTACGCACCCGAGGTTAGCGGCGACGGGACTGGATCGTTCCGCTGGGACCAAAAGAGCGCGGACGGCCTTTTGGGGCCGTCCGAGCTCGGGAGTCTTGTGTAGCTCTGACCGCCCATTGAGCGGCTGTAGTGGTTACGCCTGCGAGCCGCGAGTCCAGCCGGGCGTGTAATCGCAGGCCGGATAAGAGCCCTTGACCACGAGTACCTTCTGGATCAGGACCCAAGCGCCCGTGCTCGGATCCTTGTACGAGACGCTGACGTAGGTGCCTGGCTTGGCCCAGTGCTGATACGTCGTGTAAATGTCACCGCCCGGGACGAGCTTGGTGACCGCGTTCAGGCCATGGTTGTTGTACCAGCGCATCCGGAACTTGACCGGGGCGAAGCTTGCGTCGGTCCCCGAGTTGTCGAAGATCGCGTAGTAAGCCGGGTCAGCGCAGGGGCCCCCGATGGAGCCAGTCGGCATGAACGGCAGAACCTCCACAGTGCCGTTGCCGCAGCCGTGGCTGATCGTCAGGATCCACGCGCCGTTGCCGGTGGTGTCGACCACGAAGTTGGTATGCGCGTCGGTGATGGTGGCCGCATCATAGGAAGGCGTGACGATCTGGTGGCCGTCATTCGAGTCGGTGTAGGTCGTTCCATCGATTGTCAGCGTGACAGGACCCGTCGTGCCCCCACCGTCGGTGTTGAAGATCCAGAGCATGTAGTTGTCCGCGGTGGCACCGTTCTGGTAGCCGTCGTGCCCCGGATCAGCGTTTTCGTCGCACTGCTGGTCAACCGGCGCACCATTGCCGGTCCAGTTCAGCCGGATCGTGTCCGTGTCGACCTTGTCGCCTGAGTTGTGGGTGGCGTCCGCGAATACTGTGCCCGCGCCGACCGCGGTCAATGTCAGGAGCAACGCGAACGCGAGCCCGAAACGACTCTTTTTATGCATCGAAGTCCTAGGACTCCTTTCTCCCCGAGTGTCTGTTACTGCGGGTCTGGCGAGCTGTTCTGGTACGAACGTCATCGGAACGTAGCACTTGTGTCCTACTGCGCATAGGAGTGGTACTACCCTTCCGTTGACGCGAAGCACCTAGCGTGCTCCAGAACCGCTGTGAGCAATTTCGACAATGCGCCGCGAAGTCGGTTCGGTCCGCGGCCCATCTTGGTCTCTCCGGTTGTTCCATGCATACCTCGACCGTGGCACGGCCAGGTGCGGATCGTAGGAAGGTCGCCCGACAGGACCAATTTGGCGGAGTCGCTGCAGCCTCGTGGGCATTAATCGCTCTGATGATTGCTGCGACGGCTGATGCTGCTGCGGCGGCTGCTGAAGCAAGAAGAGGCTCGGCTTAGGCCGGATCTCTTTCAAATCACTGACGACCGCCCCGTCGAAATCCTCCTCTTGGACTCACTGTTCGATGCACCTGGCGATCCCCTTCGACGTGCATTCAACCTTTCGGCCCTCGATCGGTTCTGTTTGGGCGATACGGTCGGGCAGGCGCCCGGCGATGGGCGACTCGCTCAATCCGAGCGCAGCTTATGCATCGATCGACGCAAAGGCTGGTGTCGGTCCGTGGAACGTCGTGCCCGGCGGCAGGGCGCCGCTCCCGACGATGGCTTCACGAGCTACGAGGCCCTAGTTGGAGACCCGCCGCGAACTCGCTGGGGCGACTACGGGGCAGCGGCCGTGGATGGCAACTCCATCTGGATTGCCAGCGAGTACATCGCCCAGGCGTGCGACTACATCGCTTGGGGCGGCCCATTCTTCGTGGGCGGCACCGGCGACAACCTGCTCGGCACGTGCGGTGGCGCAGGCCACGGCCCGGGTGCGCGCACGGCACTGGCCAACTGGTCAACTCGGATCTCGCAGTTCAAGCCGTAAATCCAAGCGGCACGAGCTCTTCGAGGAGGCCGGCGACAACGCCGGCCTCCTCTCTTTCTGTTGCGCACTTGTGACAACGAATCGGCAATGACGGGGCGGCGGCTGCGAACCTATTGTCGGTGCCTTGGCCAGCAAGCTTGGACCCGGGAGGTGGGCTGGCTTGCGCACAAGTTCTGACTTACCGGGCGGATCCTCGGGATAGGGAGTTCGTGCAGGGACATCACACCGAACGCGCCTTTGATCGCGCGACGGTGTCGCGCTCAATTGCAACTCATTGGCTCCTTGCCTCTGCGCCGCAGAGACCTGACCCATCGCTGACAAACCAGTTTGGCGGAGTCGCGTCGCGTAACTCGGACCAGACGGCTCCTAGTTCGTCCATGCCCGCGGCGTGAGGGTCATGCACGCCAGCTCAGGTGTCGTCAATTCCCTTTGCGACTTGCCAGCTCAGGAGCACCATCAACTCGGTGCTTCAGTTTGAAGCGGAGAGGACTCCGGAACCGATGACGCTGGTGAGGAGCGCGAATCCCTCAGGCGTTCCGACCCACCGGGCCCGCAGATCTTCGATCCCGACGCGACGTCGGACGTAGCGCATGGCGACGATGGCCACAACCACATCGTCGAGCGGGCCCAGGACGGGGATGAACTCGGGGATCAGGTCGATGGGCGAGATGATCCAGGCGACGAGTCCGATCAGGACGACGCGCACATCCAGTGGCGCGGAGCGGTCGCCGATGACGGATCGAAGCAGACGCAGCACGTCAGGGATGATCCGCACCAGCTTTTTGGCGCTCACGCCCTTCGGTCGGAGCGCCCAGAAGATCACGAGCAGCACGACCCAGACGCCAAGAATGCTCAGGAGGATGCCGACGATGACGGTCCAGTCCACGGAACTGACTATGACACGGCGTCAGTCGAGCAACGTGCGATCGGTAGTGGGTCACTTCGAGCGTGCTCCGCTGGCTTGCGCGGCACTCTGCTCCCTTCGATCGCCCGCAGGACCGCCACCATCGCCCGCAGGTCCGCCGCCTCGGAGCGACACTCGTACCGCGACGGCCCCGGAGCGTGTCAGAGTCATGGCAAGCATGGCGTATCCGGCTCTGCCCGCAACCGACGGCTTGGCCCTGAGCCAGGTAAACCGATTGTCGAGGTCTCACCCCAGCGCTCGATCCACCGCCTCGAGCCTCGTGACCACGGCCGCACGAGTCCTGGCCGACAGCACCATCCGGACTTCCTCGCCAGTGGTGTTGTTCGTGACGTTCAGCTCGGGGCGCCAGCGGCCCTCAGCCGTCTCATGGACGCTGCCCTCTCGGTTGGATCGGCGGGCAACATTGCCCATCGTGGGTTGTCCCACCTTTCAGGACTGACGTTTAGCGCTCTGGCCCTTCATCGACCAGCACGCTCCCTTCTGTCCGCCACGTGTACGCCGTTGACTACCATCTTGGTACCACTCGGCCGGCAGGCCTGTGCGAAAGTCGAGCCGGTGTTAGACGAATCACGCTCAGAAAGGTGGCGGAGAGGGAGGGATTCGAACCCCCGGAACTTTCGTTCAACGGTTTTCAAGACCGCCGCCATAAACCGCTCGGCCACCTCTCCGCGGCCCAGAGAATATCCGTCGTCTGTTCAGGC
>JBBQEC010000079.1:0-9943 GCA_038320305.1 Candidatus Limnocylindrales bacterium
GCTCAAGTGCATTGGGCGCCTGGAGCACGCCAACGGTGTGTTCGAAGCCCTCGAGGTACAGGACGAGGCTCTTCCGGTCGGCTCCCACCGTGAAGGCCGCGGCGAGCTCGTCCGGGTCAGTAGTCGGCAGACCCAGGTAGCCAGACTCGCGGGCGAGGTCGATGACGGTCGATGGGCGCAGTCCGCCATCAAGATGGTCGTGGAGAACCACCTTGGGCGCGTCGCGGATCGTTTCAGGCCGGATCATCCGCAGAAGGTTAACGCGAACAGACACGGCGAAACGTTGCTCCACTTGTCATACTGGCGCGGACAGGTCCCCCAGGACCGATCAGGCCCGAATCCGCCCCAGCGGAAAGGCCACAGCACATCGTGCGGCTGCGCCCGTGTCGGGCAGCCATTAATGAACAACTGTCCAGCCCATCGTCACCGTCGCTGTGCGGTGTTCCGGATGGAGGGGAGGCAAGAATTTTGCCAGTGCGGTTCGGCGCTCGACGAGCGTCAACCAACGGTAGATGGAGCCTGGTCAGGCGCGAAATCGCGTTACTCGCGATCGGCCTGCTGTGTGCTCTCGCCGTCCAGCTCGCACCGGGTTCGATCGCCGTTCGACCCGTCCGCGCGGATACGCCCGCAGCGCCCAAAGCCGTCTTCATCGTCGGGCCGACGGGTGATCTGACTGACATGGACCTGACCGACGCCGAGAGGATGGCCAAGCAGGCCGAGGCGGCCGGCATGGACGTCCACCGCGTCTTTTACCCCCACGCGACATGGGAGAACGTCTTGGCCAACATCCAGGACGCGAACCTCGTCGTGTACATGGGCCACGGCTATGGCTGGCCGAGCCCCTACACGAAGAACCTGACGGAGACGCGCCAGGACGGCATGGGCCTCAATTCGTACGACGGCAGTGGCAAGAGCGATTACACGTACTACGGTGCGACGCGGCTAAGGGAGTACGTCCATCTCGCGCCCAACGCGATCGTGTACCTGAACCACCTGTGCTACGCCGCGGGCAACGGCGAGCCGGGCATGACCATTCCGAAGGTTGATCTGGCTCAGCAGCGCGTCGATAACATGGCCAGCGGCTGGCTGTCGATCGGAGCTCGCGCGGTCTTCGCTTTCGGCTGGTGGCAGAAGTTGAACTATCCGGCAGCGCTGATGAACACGGACGAGTCGATGGACGACCTGTTCATGACGCGTGCAACCGGCGCCTACGCCGGCTCACCTGCGGGCTATACCGATTGGAACGAAGCCCGCTTCGACTCCGAGCGGACGCCGGGCGCCACCAGCCATCTCGACCCGCACAAGAAATACGGCTACTACAGGTCGGTGACCGGCGATCTGGCCATGACCGCCGCCGACTTCCGCTCGACCGCGACCGGACAGCCAGGCGGTGGCGAGCAGGGCAGTAGCGACCCGCCGGAGATAACGTCGCTGTCCGCGAACGGGTCCAACGATGGCCCCGGTGTCCAAGCCGGCGAAACGGTCTCCTTCCACCCCAATGGCGACGGCATCGATGACGAGCTGGTCATAACCCATACCGTCTCGCGTTCGGCCAATCTCGACGCAACGGTGGCCGACTCAAGCGGCGCAATTGTGCGGAAATACTCCATCTGGTCGGCTAACGGTACGACGACCTCGACCTGGAATGGCAAGAACAATTCGGGAAGCATCGTGCCCGACGGGCGCTACACACTGACGTACGTACCGCGCGACGATTCGGGCGCGACTGGAGATCCTGTTTCGGTCGATGCGCTGGTGCTCACCGCGATCAAGCTCGGCAAGCCATCGGCGCCTGCGCTCTTCGCGCGCGACAACGACGGCCTGGCGAAGAGCGTCAAGGTCTCAATAACCGTGACCAGGCAGGCGCAGGTGAGCTTCAAGATCGTCGACGAGGCGGGCACTGTCGTCCGGACCGTTCGACCGATGTCATCGAGTGGCCCAGCCAAACTGTCCTTCGCTTGGGATGGCAAAGAGGAGGATGAGTCGTGGGCGCCGGACGGCTGGTACGAGAGCGTCGTCACGGCCACCACCGATTTGGGCACGTACTCGCAGGCGCGCACCTTCTTTGCGGGAGCGTTCCGAATCGCTTCCTCGATCAATTCACCACAGCGTGGTGGCTCGCTGAAGCTGACGATAAACAGCACTGAGCTTCTGTCAGGTGCGCCTGTCGTTCACGTAGCGCAACCTGGCGTCGCGCCTTGGACTGCAACCGCGAAGCGCGTCGACGGCAAGAAGTACAAGGTGACGATCAATCTCGACAATCGCGGCGATGCGGGCACGCTCGTGCTCGACGTGACTGGCGTGGACAAGAGCGGCGGTCACCAGGATTCGACGCTGAGCCTCCAGCTTCGCTGAGGCTTCAGGACAGCTCGTCGACGAATCTGCCTATCCGCGCTAACGCGTCGTCGATGACACTCGTCAAGCCATGCCTTACGCCCGGATACGTGACCAGCTCGGCGTTCGAAAGCAGTCTCACTGAACTGCGCAGTTGGTCCATTCGAGCGAATTGATCCGATTCGCCTGACAGGAGAAGTACAGGGCACTCGATCCTGGGCCAGTGTTCAATTCGGAGGTCATCGGGGTGTCCCGGCCGATGGAGGGGATAGCTGAGCAGGATCAAGGCCCGGGGCGATTCGTCCGCCGCGAGCAGACTGGCGACACGACCGCCGTATGAATGGCCACCGATGACCGCGTTGGGGTAATCGTCAACCTGTTGGCGATAGGCGCCCGTGGCTTCGTCTGCCTTGCGAATCGGCAGACCCACTGCATGCGCCTCGAGCCCATGCGCACGTAACCCATCGATATATGGCCGCATTGACGTGGCGCTGCCTGATGCGCCGTGGGCCAGATAGATCAAATCGCGAATCCTCACCGTCTCATTTTCAATGAGCATTGGATCGTGACACGCTAGCTGTCACTGACGGGTCGCACTGTGGCGTCATGGAAACCGCCCAGATAGTCACACTCAGGGTCGCTCCACCGCCACCGCAGCGACTTCCGGTCAGTGTGGACGGAGAAGTCATCGTCGTCGAGCAGTTGCGCCTGGCTGATCGTTCGTTGGCGGCTTTCGTAGAGCAGCGCGCGCCGGACGATCGACCAGAGCTGATCGAGCGCGCGCTGCGCATCGGCCTGCATGCGCTTCAGGATGCCGGCACGTCCATCGACGTTGACCTGGTGCGGCGCGAGTTCGATTTGCTGCTCGAGCGCAATGCATCAGCCAACGAACGGGCAGCGCACGAGCTTGACCAGGTTTTGCGTACAAATTTCGCCGACCAGGACGGCCGACTGCCACGCACACTGGAGCGCTTTCTCGGCGATCGAGGTCAGCTCAATAAATTCATCTCGGACCTATTCGATGAGTCAAAGCGCGATAGCGCCATCGGCCGCATGCGTCAGCTCCTGGGCTCGTACTTCGATGGCGACGCTTCGCGGCTAGCGCAACTGCTCGACCCAACGCGCCTGGGCTCCCCACTCCATCAGTTCCGCAACGAGATGACCCAGGGCTTCGAGAAGCTCAACGAGCGACTCGCGGCATTGGAGGCGGCCCAGACCGCACGGTCATCGGAGCGATCAAAGTCGGCAGCCAAGGGTGCGGACTTCGAAGACCTGCTCGAGGGGCTGCTTGCAGACGCGGCGCGTGGTGCGGGCGACCTCATCGAACGCACAGGTTCGATCAGCGGCGACGTGATGCGTTCCAAGAAGGGCGACTTTCTGCTCACAATCGACCCGCAGTGGTGCCACGGTGCGGAGCTGTGCGTCGTCATCGAGGCGAAGAATCGGCGCCTGTCATGGCGCGAAATCCGCGAGGAGCTGGATACGGCCAAGCGCAACCGCGGAGCCGCCATGGCGCTGGCCATCTTCGCCCCCGAGCATGCACCGGCCGGAGTGGAGCCATTCGACTTCCGCTACGGCCACGTCTTCTGCGTAATCGATCCGCAGGAGCCAGATGCTGCCGTGCTGGCGGCGGCCATCAAGCTCGCGCGCCTCTATGCGATCGCGACCCTCGCCGACCGCGAGGACACTCTCGATGTCGCCCGAGTTCTCAGCGCTGTAGCGGCAATCAAGACCGAGCTCGACGCGTTACGTCGGCTCAAGGTCCAGCTGACGTCGATCCGGAGCACGGCGACGGAGGTGACCGTTGGCCTGGACAGGCTGCGGGACGCAATCCTCGCGCGGGTCGTCGACGCGGAGGGGCAGCTCCAGTCTGGAGCAGCGGTCTAACCGGCGGAGTCGGCTGCTGCAGTCTCGCGGGCGAACATGCCACGCACCTGATCCACGGTGCGCGTCCGCCACAGGACCATGACAAGGATGGCCCATAGCGCGGCGAGCCCCACAAGCAGGCCGATGTCCGCCAACGAGAGTGGTACGAGCTCAAAGAAATCGCGTAAAGGTGGAACGATGAAGAAGAGCGCGTAGAGCGCGACCATCGCCAACGCGAGGAGGGTCGGCCGGACGTCGGCGCCATCTGCATCCGCCCCGCTCATCGACTCGCCGATCGGCGGCTCAAGCAGCGGCAGGAGGCCAAGGCCGCACAGTACGGCGAAGGTTGTAAGCACGGTCCGGGACAGGCTCACGTCGCCTGTGGCCGAATACGCCACGTAGAGCGGCAAGCCGATGGCGGCACACGCCACGGCGGGTGGCACGATGACGCGCAGAATGCGGCGCAGAGAGTCGAGGCCGGGCCGCGCGGGTCGCGCCCAGATGGCAAGGAAAAGAGCCGGAATGCCCACGGTGATCAGAGCCAGGACGGTGTTGTGGCGCGGCGATACCGGCACTGCCAGGCCCAGGAGCGCGGCGCCGAAGATCACGATCGCCATGTACATGTCTCGTGACAGGAACAGATACAGGCTGTCCTGCATGCCGCTGATGATGCGCTGGCCTTCGACGACCGCGAGTGGCAGGGCCGCGAAGGAGTCGTCGAGCAGGACCATGTCGGCCGCGGCGCGTGTCGCCTGGCTGCCGCTTTGCATAGAGATGCCGAGCTGCGCCTGGCGCAGCGACAGCACATCATTTACACCGTCGCCGATCATCGCGACCCAGTAGCCGCTGGCGCGTAGCGCCTGGACGAGACGAGCTTTTAGCGACGGCGGGACGCGGCCGAAGATTGTGGCTTTGCCCATTGCGTGGGCGAGGCCGGCATCGTCCAACTCGGCCAGGTCCAGACCGGACGTCGGCGGTCCCTCGAGCACAAGACCTAACTGGCGCGTCAGTGCCGCGACAGTGGCCGGGTTGTCGCCGGAAATGATCTTCAGCCGCACACCCGCCGCAGTAAGGCGCTCCAGCGTCTCGCGCGCGTCAGGGCGGAGCTGCTCGCGCAGCGCGAACAATGCGAGCGGACGCAGCCCGTCGGGCAGCTCCGGCTGGCCGTCGCTCGTACGCAGCTTGGTCGTGTCGGGCGCTGCGGCAAAGAGCATGACGCGCAACCCTTCGTCGGCCCATTTCGTGGTCTGCTGCTCGATCCGCGTGGAGAGGTCGCCGACGACGTGCGGCCCGACCACCTCCGGCGCGCCGAGCACGTATGAGATGCCATACGGCGTGTCGACATATTGGTCGGCGGCATAGCGCAGCCCGCTCCAGCGCAGCTCGGACGAGAACGTCACTTCGTTTTCCGTATCGTGCTTGGTGCCCGGATACGCCGCGCGCAGCGCATCCGCGCAGCGCATCCGCGCTGCGCGTCGCGAGGCTGGCCGAAGCCAGAAAGTCGCCCAGCGCGACTTTGAGCTCGTCCGCGTCAACGAACGGATGCGTGTCGGCCAGCTCGATCAGAGGCGTAGTCAGCGTGCCGGTCTTGTCGAGGCATAGGATGTCGACGCGGCTCATCGATTCGACTGCGTTGGAATGCTGGATCAGCGCCTTGCCACCGGCAAGGCGAATGATTGCGAGGGCATACGTGACCGTGACCATGACGATGAGGCCCTGCGGAATCAGTGCCACGAGCACGGCTGCAGCACGCGTCGTCTCGATCGGCTCGATGGCCCCGGTGCGCAGGTAGATGCCGATCAGCACCGGGATAGCCGCAATTCCAACGAGGATGGTCATGGCGCGGATCACCCGTCCGACATCGTGCTGCAACGGCGTCCGCTCGTCGCCCAGCGCCCGCGCCTGCGCGGTGAGCCGATTGGCGAATGACTCGGCACCCACGCGCGTGACCAGATAGGTGGCCGTGCCGCTGACACACATGCTGCCGGAATAGACGTCGGCACCGGCCTTCTTGGGAATGCGGTCCGGTTCGCCCATCAGCAACGATTCGTCGACCTCCATGTCGCCGCCAATGAGTCGACCGTCGAGCATGAGCTGGTCGCCGAGCATGACCACGAGTGCGTCGCCGAGAACAACTTCGTGCTGGTCGGTCACGTTGGCGATCCCGTCGCGCATGATGGTCGCGGTGGGTCGGGTCAGGACGCTCAGGCGATCGAGCGTCTGTTTCGCCCGCCCCTCCTGGTACACGGCGACGACGACGTTGACGAGCACCAGCACGATCGTTACGGCGGCGTCGCCCCACAGACCCAGGGCCGCGAGGACGATCGAGATGCCGACGAGCAGCAGGTTGACCGGATTGAGCGCGTTTCCGCGCAGGATTTCGAGGTAGGTTCGGCCACTTCCGACACGGGCATCGTTGCCCATGCCCTGAGCGTGGCGTCGCGCAGCCTCGGCAGCTGTGAGGCCCGTCCCAGGGGTCGGCGAAAGATCTGCCAGGCGCGGATCGTCGCGCAGCTCCTCAGGCCGGTGATTGGTGGCGGCATCCCTCGCGTCTGCCATCGGCGCCGATCGTCGCACACCGCGCAACGCGCCGAGCGTCGGGCAGGCGGCTCAATGGGCGACGAGCACCGGACACGTGCTGTGATAGACGACATAGTCGGACACCGAACCCAGCAGAAATCGGCCGGCATCATCGAGCCCGCG
This sequence comes from Candidatus Limnocylindrales bacterium, assembly GCA_038320305.1. Taxonomy (GTDB): domain Bacteria; phylum Chloroflexota; class Limnocylindria; order Limnocylindrales; family CSP1-4; genus JALYGJ01. The sequence continues at coordinate 6,904 of JBBQEC010000079.1, forward strand.
CGTGCCAACGACGATCAGATCAGCGCTCTCGGCCTGCGCTGCCGCCACAATGCTCTGACCCGGTTCGCCCGTCCACAAGAGGAAGGCCGCGTCGACTCCGCGCGCGCGCGCGCGATCGATGATCGCAAGCAGCGGTCGCTCGCGACGGGCGCGCTCCTGATCGACGCGTGTTGCACCCGCCAGGGTTAAGACGGCGTGCGCGCCGTCCGTCGCCCAGTCGGCGCCGGTGGTCAACACGTGGACGACGAGCAGGCGCGCCTTAATCGCCGCTGCCATATCGATCGACTGACCCGTTGCGACGTCGGACGCGGAGGTCAAATCCGTAGCAAGCAACAGGGTCTCGATCTTGCCCGGCGCCGCCTCGCGACGGTCAAGCGAAAGCTCCGGCATTCTTGTCATTCGCAAATGGTCGGCCGTACGACCTGTCTGCAGAAGTGACGTTTGGCCCCTTTTCTTGTGCCTAAGTGGCCGACAAGAGCGGACGAGGCGCGCTGGTACGCTCAGCGACATGGCGACTGCACGCGAAAAGCTCCTCGAACGACAGCTCGAGGCCCTCGATCTCGCGTTGCGCGGAATTGTCGGCATCTTGTCTGTCGAGGATGTGCTGCAGCTGATCGTCGACCGCGTGCGTGAGCTTGTCGGTGCGAAATACGCTGCACTCGGGATCGTCGATCCGTTTGGGCGCATCGAACAATTCATCACCAGTGGCATGACGACCGATGTCCGCGCGAGTATTGGGCCACTGCCAGAGGGACATGGCATGCTCGGCCTCATCATCTCCGAGGATCAGTCATTTCTGATCGATGACATTGCCACGGATCCGCGCCGCCACGGCTTTCCTTTGAACCATCCCGAGATGCATTCGTTTCTGGGTGTCCCGATTCACAGCCAGAACCGGTCCGTTGGCAACCTCTACCTGACCGACAAGATCGGTCGCTCGTCATTCACCAACGACGACATGTACCTGGTCGATCGATTCGCACTCCACGCCGGCATTGCCATTGAGAACGCTCACCTGCATGACGAGATCGGCCGTCTCGCGATCGTCGAGGATCGCCAGCGTATCAGTGAGGATCTGCACGACTCAATCATCCAGAGTCTGTACGCGACCTCACTGTCACTCGAGGATCTGCCCGAGGTGATCGCCGAGGATCCTGTGGAGGGCGCCGCTCGCGCAGACCGGGCGATCGACTCGATTCACGCCACGATCCGCGACATCCGCAACTTCATCATGGGCCTCCAGCCCGAACTGCTCGCGGATGCGGATCTTGCGACAGGCGTTCGTACGCTGGCCACCGAATTCGAGGCGAATACGTTGATCGACCTGGATCTCCGACTCGATCCGATGCCGTTCCTGCCTTCGCCGGAGCTGTCCGGCCAGGTGCTTGCGATAACGCGGGAGGCACTCAGCAACATTGCCCGCCACTCGGGAGCCACGCGGGCGACTCTGACCATCACCGGCGAGGACGGCTCACTCCGCCTCCTCATCACCGACAATGGCCGCGGCTTCGCCGTCACCCAGGCGCGAAACAGCCGCCAACGAGGGCTTATCAACCTGCACTCACGCGCCGAGTCATTGGGCGGGACACTCACGCTGATCAGCGCGCCCGAGAGCGGCACGCGGGTCCAGGTGACGATGCCGAAGGATCGATCGTGACTGAAACGCAACCGGGAGATCGGCAGCTGCGTCTGCTGGTGGTCGACGATCACGAGGTCGTTCGCCAGGGCCTCGTCGCCATGCTCGCCCGTCGACCGCATTTCCAGGTCGTGGCACAGGCCGCAACCGTCGCGGAAGCCATCGAGATGGCGCGCCGCTATCGGCCGGAGCTGGTTGTGATGGATGTGCGCCTGCCGGACGGTTCGGGCATCGAGGCGTGCCGTGAGATTCGCGCCGAGCTGCCTGAGACGCGTGTGGTGATGCTGACCAGCTATCCGGATGAGGAAGCCGTCTTTTCGGCCATCGTCGCCGGTGCCAGCGGTTATCTGCTCAAGCAGGTCCGTGGGCGCGACCTGGTCGCAGCGCTCGAGGCGGTAGGCCGCGGGGAGTCACTCCTTGATCCGGCCGTGACGGAGAAGGTGCTCGAGCGCGTCCGTCGCATCGCGACCGGCGGCGCGAATGACGATCTGGCACAGTTGACCTCTCAGGAGCAGAAGATCCTGCTTCTCGTTGCCGAAGGCAAGACGAACAAGGAGATCGCTGCCGACGTGTTCCTGTCCGACAAGACAGTCAAGAACTACGTCAGCTCGATCCTGTCGAAGCTCAATCTTCAGCGTAGGGCACAGGCCGCGGCGTATGTCGTGAAACGGCAGGCGAAGAGCTCGGATTGAGCGGTCGGAGCTGCGCCGGTCGCCAACGGCGAACGTGAGCACCTCGTCGCCCAGCGGCAGCCCCCAATCGAGCGGGCCGACGGTCCTTCCCAAATAGAGCCGAATGGCATTTGCATCAGACTACCCAGAGCGACGACCCTCGTCGTTGTATGTATCAATCACATCTGAGGGGTTCCCGCATGAAGCCGCTCTATCGCGCCCTGATCATCGTCGTCGCCGCGTTAGTCATCGTTGCCTGCACCGCTCGCGAGCGCCCAGCATGGACGCCCGGCGCGTCCGGCGCTCCCGCATCCGGCGCGCCGGCATCAGGCGCACTTGCTTCAGGTCAACCCGGAGAGCCAGGTGCGTCGGGCATCTCGGCCGACGCCGAGGTGATACCGGAGCTGACGCCAAAGGCTGATCTCAAGCCAGTACCTGCGGGCGAGACCAATGTCGCGTACGCGCCGAATGTTCCGGCGGCGGCCACGCGTACAAATCAGGCCATCGTTGAGGTTCACTTTGACGTCGTCGAGGGCGCACAGGCGATCGACCCAAAAGGAACGCAGTACACGACCTGGGGTTACCGACTGCACGGCGACTCGACCGTCACCACAGGCACACCCGGGCCAATCATTCGTGCGCGCGTGGGCGACATCCTGCGCTTCACCCTCACGAACGATGGCACGATGCCACACAACGTCGACTTCCATGCCGTTACCGGCCAGGGCGGCGG
>JBBQEC010000080.1:0-9798 GCA_038320305.1 Candidatus Limnocylindrales bacterium
CTGCGCTTCATGCCGCAGGGTGCGGCGCGTGACGTCGCGAAGGTGCTCAACAGCGCCGCTGCCAATGCCGAGAACAACCACGATCTGGCGCGCGACGACCTCGTCGTCGTTCGGGCCACGGCCGATGAAGGGCCAACCATCAAGCGCATCCGCCCGCGCGCCCAGGGCCGCGCGTTCGCAATTCACAAGCCGATGACCCATGTCACGGTCGTTCTGGAAGACAAGGAGGCTTAGCCGTGGGTCGCAAGGTCCATCCGTACGGCTTCCGGCTGGGCACGTCCCGGACCTGGAACGCCAAGTGGTACGCCGACAAGAACTACACCGAGCTGCTCAAGGAAGACATCACGATTCGCCAGCTGGTCGGCCGTCGGCTGGCCAATGCCAGCGTGTCGCTGGTCGACATTGAGCGCGGCATCAACCATGTCACGGTCACCGTGAACACGGCCAAGCCGGGCATCGTCATCGGCAAGGGTGGTGCGAACGTCGAGGCGCTTCGGCAACAGATCGGACGCATCACCTCGAGCAAGGTCAAGCTCGAGATCAAGGAGATCCGCCAGCCGGAGCTCGACGCGGTCCTGGTCGCGAACAACATCGCCCAGCAGCTCAGCCGCCGCATCGCTTTCCGCAAGGCGATCAAGCAGGCTATCCAGCGCACCATGAAGGCCGGCGCCAAGGGCGTCCGCATCCAGGTGTCGGGCAGGCTTGGTGGCTCGGAGATGGCTCGCCGCGAGTGGGACAAGGAAGGCCGCATCCCGCTCAACACTCTGCGCGCTGACATCAGCTACGGCCAGATTCACGCCCATACCACGTACGGACGCATCGGCGTCAAGGTCTGGATCTATCGCGGCGACATTATCCCCGAGCGGCAGGCGCCGCCCGAGGCGACAGCGGCCATCGGGGCGGGAGCCTGAAGTCATGTTGATGCCCCGTCGAGTCAAGCATCGCAAGGTCCAGCGCGGACGCATGTCCGGGCAGGCCAAGGGCGGCACTTCGATCGCGTTCGGCGATTACGCCCTCATGACCGAAGAGCCGGCGATGATCACCGCGCGGCAGATCGAGGCCGCGCGACGCGCCATGACGCGCTACGTCAAGCGCGGCGGCAAGATCTGGATCCGGATCTTTCCCGACAAGCCGGTGACCAAGAAGCCGGCCGAGGTGCGCATGGGTTCCGGCAAGGGCGCGCCCGATCACTGGGTCGCGGTCGTCAAGCCGGGCCGCATTCTGTTCGAGATGGCCGGCGTCCCAGAGTCCGAGGCAGCCGAGGCAATGCGCCTCGCCGGCCACAAGCTGCCGATCAGCGTCAAATTCCTGGTCCGCGAAGGAGTGTCCACAGATGGACATCACTAAGGTCCGCGAGCTGACGGATACGGAGCTCTACACGGAGCTCGCAACGCAGCGTCGCCACCTGTACGACCTTCGTTTCCAGCTGGCCACGCGCCAGCTCGACGACCACACCCAGTTGACCCAGACCCGCCGCTCGATCGCACGGATTCTGACCGTGATGACCGAGCGCGACCTAGATGAGCGAGCCGTCGTCAAGGCGCCGCAGCCGACGCCGGGGCGTCGTAGCCGCGTTGCCGCCGCGACCGGCAGAGGAGGCAAGAAATGACCGCGGCCCCGCGCGCAACCATGCGCAAGGAGAAGGTCGGGCGCGTCGTGTCCGACAAGATGGACAAGACAATCGTCGTCTCGGTCGAGCGCCTCTCGCGCCACCCGCTCTACAAGCGCGTGATTCGCCTGACGACCAAGTTCAAGGCTCACGACGAGCGCAACGAGGCGCGCATCGGTGACACAGTGCGCATCGTAGAGTCGCGCCCTTTGTCGGCAACCAAGCGCTGGCGGATGGTCGAGATCATCGCGCGCGGCGGTGAAGGCGCGGGCGAGGCGGTTGTCGCCGAGGAGCAGGCCACAAGCGACGCCATCCACGGTGCCGCGCACCCTGGCCGCGACCGCGCGGAGGAGACCGCTGAGGTCGCAGAGGCAGTCAAGTGATCCAACAGCAAAGTCGGCTCAAAGTCGCTGACAACACCGGCGCGCGGGTCATCCAGTGCATCCGCATCCTCGGCCGCTCGCAGAAGACGACGGCCGCAGTTGGTGATGTCATCGTCGCCAGCGTCAAGCAGGCGATCCCGAATGCCGCGGTCAAGAAGGGCGATGTCGTCCGCGCCGTAATCGTGCGCACGACCAAAGAGTTCGGCCGTCCCGACGGCAGCTACATCCGCTTCGACGAGAACGCGGCCGTGCTCATCAACAACCAGGGGAATCCGCGCGGGACGCGCATCTTCGGGCCTGTTGCGCGCGAGCTGCGTGACCGCAACTACATGAAGATCGTCTCGCTCGCGCCGGAGGTGCTCTAGGTGGCGCAGGTTCAGGAGCGGGCGCGTTCGATGCGCGTCCCTGACATCAGGAAGGGCGACCAGGTCCTCGTGCTCGCTGGCAAGGAAGCCGGCAAGCGAGGCACGGTCGAGCACGTCATCCGCAACCGGCAGGGCTTCAAGAAGGTCGTCAGCAAGTACGGCTCGAACTGGCGCCGCATCAGCCCGCTGGCTGATCTCGCGGTCGTCATCGAGGGCCTCAACATTGCCAAGAAGCACACCAAGCCGCAACAGAAGCAGGGCCGCACGGATCGCCAGCCGCGCATTCAGCAGGGCGGCATCCTCGAAATCGCACAGCCGATGCTGGCCAGCAAGGTCATGATCGTCTGTCCTCATTGCAGCCTGCCGACGCGCGTCAAGCACGGCGTCGCCGGCGACGGCCGATCGGTTCGCCTGTGCGGCAACTGTGGCGAGACGCTCGTTCGCGAGGTGCGCAAATGACCGACGAGACTGAGAACATGACCACCGACTCCGAGCCAACGGCGCAGGACGATGCGCCGATGGCCGCGGACAGCGAGCCGATGGCCGCCGAGAGTGCCCGGGACTCTGAGGCCGCGACGGCGACCAAGAGCGAGGCGGCTCCGGCCAAGTCGAAGCCGGCCAAGTCGAAGCTCGATGCCAGGGCCAAGGCCAAGGCAGAGGCAGAGGCTCCGGCCAAGACACCGGCTCCGGCCAAGGCTCAGCCGCGGCGCGGCTACCAGGCCGGCAACTGGACAGGCCTTCGTGCGCGCTACTACGCCGAAGTTGTACCGGCGCTGCAGAAGGAGTTCAACTACGTCAACCCGATGCAGGTGCCGCGGCTGATGAAGATCGTCGTCAACATCGGCTTGGGCGAGGCACTAACGAATGCAAAGGCACTCGACGCTGCGGTCGGTGATCTGACTCAGATCACGGGCCAGAAGCCGATCGTGACACGCGCTCGTCGCTCCATCGCGCAGTTCCGGCTGCGTACGGGCAACCCGATCGGGGCCAAGGTCACGCTCCGCGGCCAGCGCATGTGGGATTTCCTCGAGCGCACGACGCGCCTGGCTCTGCCCCGCATTCGTGACTTCCGCGGCGTGCCGTCCAAGTCGTTTGACGGCCGTGGCAACTATTCGCTCGGGCTGCGTGAGCAGCTCGCTTTCCCTGAGATCGACTACGACAAGATTGACCGACTTCGCGGCCTCGAGGTGAGCATCGTGACCACCGCCGAGACCGACGAGGAATCGAAGCGGCTGCTGCAGCTGCTGGGCATGCCCTTCGCGGGCTAGCCGATCACGCAGAACGGGCAGTCAAGGAGACTTAATGGCCAAGAAATCACTCATCGCCAAGCAGAAGCGCAAGCCGCACGAGACGTCGCAGGCCTACAACCGCTGCTTCGTGTGTGGCCGCCCGCGTGGCTACATGCGCCGCTTTGCCCTGTGCCGCATCTGCTTCCGCGAGCGCGCCCTGCTGGGTGAGCTGCCCGGCGTGACGAAGTCGAGCTGGTAGCCCCGTGAACATCTCCGATCCAATCGCCGACATGCTCACGCGCATCCGCAACGGCAGTCGCGCACGCCACACAGACGTCATGATGCCGGCCTCGCGCTCCAAGCGGGCCATCGCCGAGATCCTGCGCGACGAGGGCTTTATCGAGAGCTTCGAGGAAGTTCGCGATGGCGCGCATCCCGAGATCAAGATCACGCTCAAATACGTCGGCAAGGTGCCGGTCATCAGCGGCCTGAAGCGCGTGTCCAAGCCCGGTCTGCGTGTATACGCGACCAAGACGGACATTCCTCGCGTTCTGGGTGGCCTGGGCGTAGTCATCGTCAGCACAAGCCACGGCATCATGACCGGCTCTCGCGCTCGACAGGCGCAGCTCGGTGGCGAAGTCCTGGCTTACGTCTGGTAAATCGATATGTCACGCATCGGCAGACTTGCCATTCCCATCCCATCCGGCGTCGAAGTCCAGATCGACGGCAACCACGTGGTCGTCACAGGTCCCAAGGGCCAGCTTGAGCGTGACTTCGCGCCTGAGCTGCGCATCGTTCGCGAGGACGGTGAGCTGCGCGTCGTGCGTCCGTCGGACGAGAAGCGCTCCCGAGAGCTCCATGGTCTTTCGCGCACTCTGCTGGCCAACATGGTCACAGGCGTGACGACCGGCTTCCGCAAGGGCCTCGAGATCACCGGCGTTGGCTATCGCGCCCAGCTCGTTGGCACCAAGCTGCAGCTCAACCTGGGCTACAGCCATCCAATCGAGATCGATCCGCCACAAGGCGTGTCGTTCGAAGTCGAGAACCCCACCCGCCTGGCGGTGGTCGGTATCGACAAGGAGCTCGTCGGCCACGTTGCTGCGCGCGTCCGAGCAACCCGCAAGCCCGAGCCCTACAAGGGCAAGGGCGTCCGCTACGCCGGTGAGCAGATCCGGCGCAAGGCGGGCAAGGCGGGCAAGATCGGAGGCAAGAAGTGAGCAACACGACGGTGAAGACCCACGCTGCTCGCCAGAAGCGCCACAATCGGATCCGCCTGACCCTGACCGGGTCGACGGCGCGTCCGCGACTCGCCATCTACCGCAGCCTCAATCAGATCTACGCTCAGGTCATCGACGACAGCGCGGGCAGAACCCTGGCCGCCGCCTCCTCGCTCGAGTCTGGAGTTCGCACCTCGAAGAGCACCAAGTCGGACCAGGCCACACAGGTCGGCCGGCTGCTCGCCGAGCGCGCGCGCGCCGCTGGAGTCAAGCAGGTGGTCTTCGATCGAGCCGGCTTCCGTTATCACGGCCGTGTTCGCGCGCTCGCTGACGCAGCGCGCGAAGGCGGGCTCGACTTTTAGCTCGACAAGGAGAAACCATTGCCCAGGATCGACCCGGGGCGCCTGACGCTCGAAGAGCGCGTCGTCCAGATCAACCGAGTAGCCAAAGTCGTCAAGGGTGGCCGACGCTTCAGCTTCAGCGCGGTCGTCGTAGTCGGTGACGGCGCTGGCCATGTCGGCGTTGGGCTGGGCAAGGCAGGCGAGGTCCCTGAGGCGATTCGCAAGGGCGTCGAGGACGCGAAGAAGAACTTGATCAAGGTGCCCATGGTTGGCACGACGATCCCGCACGAAGTCACCCAGCGCTTCGGCGCCAGCACGGTGCTGCTCAAGCCGGCTTCGCAGGGCACCGGCGTCATTGCCGGCGGCTCGGTGCGCGCCGTGGTTACCGCTGCGGGCATCCGCGACATCCTGTCGAAGTCGCTTGGCTCGACCAACCCGGTCAACGTTGTCCGTGCCACGCACGAGGCTCTGCGCAGCATGCACCGCGCCGAGGAGCTCGGCGCACGGCGCGGTCGCAAGCTACGCAGCGTCATCAGCGGTCAGCCCGCGCCGGGTACGGAGGCAGCAGCGGATGCCCGATAAGCTGCGCGTCACCCTCGTCAAGAGCCCGATCAGCCACAATCCAGCCAACCGCGCGACGGTTCGCGCGCTAGGTTTGCACCGGATCGGCGAAACGGTCGAGATCAACGACACTCCGGCTGTGCGCGGCATGGTCCGCGCAATCCGCTTCCTCGTTCGCGTGGAAGAGCCGGAGTCCAAGGAAAAGGCGAGTCAATGAAGCTCCACGATCTGAAGCCGGCCCCTGGGTCGCGTCGAGCGCGTACGCGTGTCGGCCGCGGCATCGCCGCCGGCCAGGGCAAGACTGCCGGCCGTGGCACCAAGGGCCAGCGCTCACGCGCCGGTGCCTCGATTCCGGCGTGGTTTGAAGGCGGCCAGACGCCAATCCACGTCCGTGTCCCCAAGTTGCGCGGCTTCAAGAATCGCTTCCGCGTCGAGTACGCGGTCGTCAACGTCGGCCAGATCTCGGCCTACGCCGAGGCCGGCCGTTTCGGCGTAGCGGCGGAGCAGCCCAAGGCGGCCAAGGGCAAGACAGCCGATGAGCCGGTTGTGACCGTCAACGCTGAAGTGCTCGCCAACGCGGGCCTGATCCGCGGCGACGACAAGCCACTCAAGATCCTTGGCCAGGGCGAGATCAGCCACAAGCTCTTCGTCGCCGCGCAGGCATTCAGCGCCACAGCACGGCGCAAGATCGAAGAGGCCGGCGGATTCGTCCAGCTCCTCGTCGAGGAGCCGACGGAAACGCCGCCGAAGAAAGACCGCCCCGAGTCGGCGTCCAAGGCATCCGCGAAGGCTTTCAGGAGCACTGCCGACGAGGTTCCGGCTCCCGAAGCGGAGGCTTCGGCCGCAGATGCTCCAGATCAGCCAGCTGAGGAAGCGGCTCCTGCGCCAAAGCCGCGTGGTCGCGCCGCCAAGACCGACGAGAACGCCTGAGTTGCGCGTACCAGCGTCACTGACATTGCCGACAAGCAGCCGCAGTAGAGGGTTCTAGAGCGTGTTCGAGGCGCTGGTCAATGCATTCCGCGCGCCGGATATTCGCCGGCGCATTCTCTTCGTGCTTGGAATGCTCGTCGTCTATCGGGCCCTGGCCGTTGTGCCGGTGCCCGCGGTCGACCGCAACGCGGTCGCCCAGCTCGTAGAGCAGCAGCAATTCCTGCAGCTGCTCGACCTGTTCTCTGGCGGCGGCTTGCGCTCGTTCTCGATCGTGGCGATGGGTGTCAACCCGTACATCAACGCCTCGATCATCATGCAGCTGATGACGGGCGTCGTGCCGCGCCTCCAGGCGCTGTCACGCGAAGGCGAATACGGCCGCACCCGGATCAATCAGTACACGCGCTACCTGACCGTGCCGCTGGCGTTGCTGCAGGCCTATGGCTACCTCGCCATCCTGTCGTCGCAGGGCATAATCACCGACTTCGACATCCTGAGCCTCGCCACGCTGACCCAGATGGTCACCCTCGCCGCAGGCACCGTTCTGGCGATGTGGATAGGCGAGTTGATCACAGAACGTGGCATAGGCAACGGCATCAGCTTCATCATCTTTGCCGGCATTGTGGCGCGAGTACCGCAGGGTTTCGCCTCCTACCTTTCCAACCCGGATATCGCGGGCGGCATCGCCTTCATCATCCTGGCGATCGTCGTCGTCGCCGTGATCGTGTACATCCAGGAAGGCCAGCGGCGTATTCCGATCCAATACGCGAGCCGAGTCAGAGGCCGACGCATGTACCAGGGCGGAGCTACGTTCCTGCCTCTGCGCGTCAACCAGGCCGGCGTCATTCCAATCATCTTCGCGGTGAGCATCCTGCTCTTCCCGACCCAGATCGCGTCCTACTTCGCGACGCCTTCCAACACACCGGAGGGCACGGCAACGCTGATCAATCAGATTGCCGACAACGTCGTCAACTTCCTGAGTCCGCAGGGGATTCCGTACATCATCTTCTACTTCCTGCTGACGATGGGCTTCACGTACTTCTACACGGCGTTCACGTTCAAACCTGATGAAACGGCCGATCAGCTGCGCAAAAACGGCGGCTTTATTCCGGGCATCAGGCCAGGCACGCCCACACGTGACTATCTGCAGCGGGTGGTCTTCAGGCTGAGCCTCGCCGGCGCCATCTTCCTTGGCCTGGTTGCAGTCTCCCCGTTGGTCTTGTCGCGCATCTTCGCCGGCGGCGTGATCGGTAGCTTTGCCCTGGGCGGCACAGCCTTGCTGATCGTGGTGTCGGTCGTGGTCGAGACGATGAAACAGATCGAGGCGCAGCTGATGATGCGCAACTACGAGGGTTTCATCAGGTGAGGGTCTACGTCATGGTCGGCGGCCCCGGGGCCGGCAAAGGCACCCAGGCGGCCCTTCTGGCTCGGAAGCTGGGCGTTTTCCATCTCTCGTCCGGGGATATCTTTCGCGACAACATCAAGCGCAAGACGCCGCTCGGCAAGAAGGTCAAGCAGTACCTCGATCGCGGCGCGCTCGTGCCTGACGATCTGACTGTTCAGATGATCGTGGTGCGCATGGATCAGCCAGATATTTCCGACGGCGTCGTGCTCGATGGCTTCCCGCGTACTCGGGCCCAGGCCGAGGCGCTCGACAAGATGCTCGCCAAGCGTGACGCGCATGTCGACCAGGCGCTCTTCGTCGACGTCGACAGGGAAGAGGTCATCCGCCGTCTCTCAGGTCGCTGGCTGTGCTCGCAGAAGCCCGATCACGTCTATCACGAGACGGCCAAGCCCCCCAAGATCGCGGGCAAGTGCGATATCGACGGGGCTCCGCTCGTTCAGCGTGACGACGACAAGCCGGAGACCATCCGCGCTCGTCTTGATCAGCAGCTGCCGCCTATGTATGAAGTGGTCGACTACTACGCCCAGCAAGGCGTGTTGAGCACGGTCAATGCGAACCGGCCGATCGACGAGGTCTCCGACGCGCTGATACGGGCCATCGCGCAGCCTGTCCGCTGACGTCATGTCCGGAGACCGGCGAGTGACCCTCAAAAGCGTCGCTCAGATCGAAAAGATGGCCGTGGCGGGCGCGCTCGTCGCCGACGTCCTCGATGGGCTGGGCATGGAACTCAGGCCCGGCATCACCACCCTCGATCTCGACCGCATGGCAGAGGAGATGATCCGCGGCCGTGGCGGGATTCCGTCGTTCATCGGCGTGCCCGGCCGCGTCGCTCCCTTCCGCAACTCATTGTGCATTTCGGTCGACGACGAGATCGTGCACGGAATACCCGGAGCACGGCGCATCAAAGACGGCCAGATCGTGTCCATCGATGCAGGTGCCATCGTCGATGGATGGCACGGGGATGGCGCGCGCACCTTCATCGTGGGCGACGTGCCGGCTCGGGTGCGCGACCTCGTGGACGCGACCGAGCGTGCAATGTACGCGGGCATTGCCGCGGCAGTGCCCGGCAACCACCTGTCGGACATCTCCGGTGCGGTCGAGGATGTCGCAGCGCAGAGTGGTTACGGCGTGATCCGTGCCTTCGTCGGCCATGGCATCGGAACCGAGATGCACGAAGAGCCACAGGTGACCAACTACCGCACCGGCGCGAAGGGTCGGCGCATCGAGCCCGGCCTGTGCCTCGCGATCGAGCCCATGTTCACACTTGGCGGCTACGGCGTCCGCATCCGCGACGACGGCTGGACCGTTGCAACGGCCGACGGCACGCTGGCCGCACACTGGGAACATTCGATTGCAGTGCTGGCCGACGGTCCGCGCATCCTTACCACGAACCAGTCCGGCGCGGCCAGCGCCAACGCGGCCTGAGCGAGCGACCCTGTGTTTGTCGGAATCGCATCCGCTCTGGTACACTTCGCGATCGTGCGTCGGACCTTGTCCGGCGTGTCTCCACGCTCGGTGGGCGGTCCCAGCCGGTTCGCTGAGCCAGCCAATCACCACTGAACTTATCGAAGGAGTTTGCCGCCGCCTGTGGCCAAGAAGGACGCGATCGAAGTAGAAGGAACGGTCATCGAGCCGTTGCCGAACGCGATGTTCGCCATTGAGTTGGAGAACAAGCACCGCGTCCTGGCCCACATCAGCGGCAAGCTGCGGATGAATTTCATCCGCATCCTGCCGGGCGACAGAGTTCGCGTTGAGTTGTCG
>JBBQEC010000081.1:0-9760 GCA_038320305.1 Candidatus Limnocylindrales bacterium
GGCGCTGAGCACGTCAATGTGCAGCCTCACTCAGGTGCGCAGGCAAACATGGCCGCCTATATCTCGGTCCTCGATATCGGTGATCGCGTCTTGGGCATGAGCCTGGCCCATGGCGGCCACCTGACCCACGGCTCGCCGGTCAACTTCAGCGGCAAGTGGTTCGACATCCATTCATACGGTGTGCGTGAAGACGATGCCCGCATCGACTACGACGCGCTGGCCGTTCAAGCGCGCGAAGTCCGGCCCAAGATGATCGTTGCGGGCGCCAGCGCCTACCCACGCATCATCGACTTCGAGCGCCTGGGTCGAATCGCGCGCGACAACGACGCGCTGCTGATGGTCGACATGGCCCACGTCGCCGGCCTCGTTGCGGCCGGGCAGCATCCGAGCCCATTTCCGCACGCGGACCTCGTCACCACCACGACGCACAAGACTCTGCGCGGCCCGCGCGGCGGCCTCGTCTTCTCTCGGGCGGACCTTGGCAAACAGCTCGACAAGACGGTTTTCCCCGGCTTGCAGGGCGGTCCGCTGATGCACGTGATCGCAGCCAAGGCCGTGGCCCTGAAGCTGGCCGCCACGGACGAGTTTCGGATCGACATGGAACGCACGGTGGCGAATGCTCAAGTGCTCGCGCGGACCCTCGCCGACAACGGTGCCTCGGTCGTTTCCGGTGGCACGGACAACCATCTGATGCTCGTCGACGTCACGCCGCTGGGTACCACGGGCAAGGAAGCTGAGCACGTCCTCGACAACATCGGCATCACGGTCAACAAGAACGCCATCCCGTTCGACCCGCTGCCGCCGAATACGTCGTCGGGTATTCGCGTCGGCACGCCGGCGACGACCACGCGCGGCTTCGGCGCAGACGAGATGCGCGAGGTGGGCGTCCTGATCGTCCAGGCGATCGAGCGACGTGACGATGAGCAGGCCCTGGCCGAGCTTGCCGGGCGCGTGCACGACATCTGCGCACGCTTCCCGGTCCCGGGCTTGCCGGAGTAGTGAGTCAGGCGGCGCTCGGCGCGCTACCTATTGTTCTCGTTGCGCTGCTGGCAACTGCGCTACTCAGTTTCCTGTTAACGCCGCTGACCATTCGCTTCGCGGCGCAGCTCGGTGCCATTGACGTCCCGAACGACGAGCGCCGCGTTCACGTCCGGCCGATTCCCCGGACCGGCGGTATCGCCGTCGCTGCATCGTTCGTCATCGTCGGCCTTGCCGGCCTCGCGATCAATGGGGCCCTCCAGTTTGCCCCGCCACTCCGGTCCGTCCGATCACAGGACATCATCGCCCTATTCGTCGGCGTTAGCCTCGGCGCCTTTCTGGGCTATCTGGATGATCGCCTCCAGCTGCGCGCGAGGTGGCAGTTCATCTTCCAGTTCGTCCTGGCCGGGACCGCCATCGCGTTTGGTATCAGAATCGATCACCTGCCCGTCCCGTTCGGCGACCAGCCTTTTGCGACCGACAGCCTTGCCGTTCCGGTCGGCGATATTGCCGCCGCTGCTCTCGCCGCGCTTTGGATCCTGGGCATGCTCAACAGCGTCAACTTCATCGACGGCCTCGACGGCCTGCTCTCCGGCGTTGCACTCATAGCGGTCACCACGCTCGGCATCATCTCGCTCGTCGGGGACCCAATTCAACCGTTCGTCGCTGTCATGTGCGCGCTGCTGGCGGGCTCGTTGGCGGGCTTCCTGCCGTACAACTTCCACCCGGCGCGCGTGTTCATCGGGACGGCCGGCGTCTTTGCCGTTGGGTACGCTCTAGCCCTGCTGTCGGTCATGGGCACGGCCAAGGTTGCCCTGGCGTTGCTGGTTCTGGGCGTGCCGATCATCGACACCTTCTGGATCATCATCCGCCGCGTATCGGCTGGCCGATCGCCGTTCAGTGCCGATCGCGGGCATCTCCATCACCGGTTGCTCGACCTTGGTTTAAGTCATCGTCAGGCAGTGATGGTCATCTACGCCATCGGCATCATCCTCGCGATCGCCGGGCTCGTGCTTTCCGGCCGCGGCCAGATCTCAGTGTTCCTGCTCATCGTCATCGTCGGCGGCGTGCTGCTCTTTCTCCTCACCCGGCGTGCCGGCCAGTCGCTCGAGCGGAGCAGCTACGCGGAGGAGTCGGAGCCGGGCGCATTGGCCTCGATCAGGCGCGCAGGCGAGGAGATCGTGGGCGCGGATGGCGACATCGACGGTGCTCGCGGCGCGGTCGACGAGCCCAAGCCGGCCCGCGAGTCCAATACAAAGTGACCCGCTGCTATACTCCGGGCGCGTTATCGGATCAGCGATGAACGACGTTCCGAGGCTGGGTGCCTATGTCGCCCTGTTTTCGGAGATCGGCTTCGTCCTCTTTTTGACGACATTGGCCGGAGCGCTGGCCGGCCACTGGCTGGACCTCCAGCTGGGTACAAACCCCATCTTCGTTGTGAGTGGGTTTCTGGCTGGTGCGGGCCTCGGCGCCGTCGCCGACTACCGCCTCATCACAAAGTTTCTTGCCCGGCTGAACTGACCAGATCCGGCCGCCCGGTTCCGAGGGAGCGAGCTTGTCGACCGATACCGAAGAAATGATCACCAGCGCGCCTGAGACGCCTGTGGACGAGAAGTCGTCGCCGCGTTTCAGCGCCCGTACCGTGATCATTGCTGCGGTCGCCCTGGTTCTCTTGGTCGACATCTTCGCGGCACTGGTCTATCCGCCCTTCCCACCCGGCGAACCGGGCCAGCCGTGCCCGTTCCCGGTGTGCTTCATCCAGGGCACACTCGAGTTCCCGCCGCCTCATGTCATCTACCCCGCAGACGCCGCCGCGTTCGCGCCTGGCCTGACGATCACGGCCGAGCCCAGCATCACGTCCACGATGCTGACCCTGTGGATCGTTTCGATAGGCCTGCTCGTGGCGATCTTCGCGCTGAGTCGAGGTGGCGCGGGCGTGCCTGGCAAGCTACAGAACTTCGGCGAATGGGCGTACGAAATGATGGAGGGCTTCGCGACGTCGATCGCCGGCGCGGCCGGGCGTCCGTATGTGCCGATCTTCGTTACGTTCTTTCTGCTCATCCTGTTCTCGAACTGGATCGGTCTTTTGCCCATCGTGGGACGGGTCGATTTCCTGCGCGCACCCACGAGCGATGTCAACGTCACCATCGGGCTGGCCATCGTGGCCTTCGTCATGTTCGAGGTCGAGGGCTTCCGGAAGCTCGGAGCGCGCAGATACCTGGGCAAGTTTTTCCCGCTGTACGAGTTCAAGAAGGGCATCGGCGCTGGCCTGATCGCCATGTTCGTTGGCATTACCGAGTTCCTGCTCGACCTGGTTCGACCGCTGACGCTGTCAATGCGACTCTTCGGCAACATCTACGGCGGAGAGGTGGCGCTTGGCGTCATCACCGCGCTGACGATCGTGATCCTGCCGGTCCTGCTGCTCGGCCTCGAATTCATGCTCAACCTGATCCAGGCCCTGATTTTCAGCATCCTCGCGCTCATGTACATCGTCCTCGCGATCGAGGATCACGATCACGAGGAAGGCCACGTAGCCGAAGAGGCCATGGCTGAACTCGAGGGTCATCCAGTGCCTGTCGAGGCACAAGTCCCGCCGGCCACGCCGGCCACCAACCACGCGAGCTCAACGGCCCACGCGAGTGTGCCGCTCGGTCAAACGCAGAGCACTAGCATCGCTTCCCCATAAGGAGGAGAGGAGACAAATGGAGCACATTGGCGCAGGTCTGGCCGCGATGGGAGTCATCGGGCCCGGCATCGGCATCGGAATACTGGCCGGCATGGCTGCGGGCGCGATCGGCCGCAACCCTGACGCGGCAGGCCAGATCCGCGGCCTTGCGATCATCCTCGCGGCATTCGCGGAAGGCCTTGGCGTTCTGGCGATCGTCGTCGGCCTGCTCGCGATCTTCATCAGCTAGGGGTAACCCGTGGAACTGCTGGCCCTTGCCAGCCTGACCTCGCGCCTCCCCGTCTCGGCTCCGCCGACGGCGGCGGAGAGCGGTGGGCTGGTCATCAACGTCTTCTGGATCCTGGTCGTTGCGGCCAACTTCCTGATCTTTCTGGTCGCGGCCTGGTACCTGGGGCTGCGCAATCTGCCGCGCAACCTGGAGGCTCGGCGAAACCGGATCGATCAGTCGCTGCGCGACGCGGACGCCGCGCGCCAGGAGCGTGAGAATGCCGCGACCGAGCGCTTGGCCGTCATCGGTCAGGCACGGCACGAGGCAGAGGACATCGTGGTCCGTGCTCAGCGCCTCGCCGACGAAAGCCGCGAGCGCGAGGTGGCCGAGACTCGTGCCCAGCTCGAGCAGATGCGCGAACGTGCCGCGGCTGACATCGCGAGCGAAAAGGAACGTGCCATCGCGGACGTGCGCGGCCAGGTTGCCGAGCTTGCCCTGGCGGCCGCTGGGCGCCTGGTGGGCGAAACCATGAATGACGCGCGCGAGCGCCGCCTTGTCGAAGAGTTTCTTGGTCAGGTCGGCAATCAGTCGGCGTCAAAGGCCAACTAGGGAAGCGCGACAGAAATGGCTCGCTCCGGAACTTCAACTGCCCGTCGCTACGCCGAGGCCGCGTTCGAGATCGCTGAGCGCGACAAGAACACGGACGAGTGGCTCATCGAGCTCGATCGGCTCGCGGCGGCGCTGACAGAGGGTGAGGTCGTCCGCAGGCTCGAGGACCCGGAGATTCCGTTCGAAACGCGCCACGCGGCATTCAAGTCGTTGTTTACAGGCAAGGAGATGCTGCCCCAGGTCTACAACCTCCTTGGACTGATGCTGCGCCGGCGCCGGCTCGAGATGGTCGCGGATGTGGCGCGCGAATTTCGGCGCCTTTACAACCGTCGCGAAGGGATCCATGTGGCGGTTGCGACGAGCGCGGCCAAGCTCGACGACGCAGAGATCACCGCCCTGCGGGCACGGCTCGAGACGATGACCGGAGGCCGCGTCGAGCTGAGCCTGAACGTCGATCCGCAGCTGCTCGGCGGGGTCCAGGTTCGACTGGGCGACCTGCTCATTGATGGCAGTGTGCGGGGCCGACTAGAGCTCCTGCGCACTCAACTCGAGTCCGGCGTCCTGACGCCCTGACCAATTTTCACCATCCGATCACGCGACCGACCAACGGAGTAACTGATGGCCATCCGATCAGAAGACATCACGACGATCATCAAATCGGCGATCGACCAGTTCGACGCGGGCGTGGAGATGCGCTCAGTCGGCACGGTGGTCGAGGTTGGCGACGGCATCGCCCAGGTCTACGGCCTAGAGGGTGCGCTCGCATCCGAGCTGCTTGAGTTTCCTGGCGGCGTGATGGGCATGGCCCTCAACCTCGAGGAAGAGACCGTCGGCGCCGTCATCCTCGGTGACTACACGCAGATCAAGGAAGGCGACACGGTCAAGACGACCGGTAGCGTCGTTGAAGTGCCGGTGGGTGCTGCGTTGATCGGCCGCGTAGTTGACCCGCTCGGTCGTCCAATTGACGACAAGGGCCCGATCAACGCGACGGCGACCCGCCCTGTCGAGCGAGTTGCGCCGGGCGTCATCAAGCGCAAGAGCGTCGACACGCCGGTCCAGACCGGCATCAAAGCCATCGACGCTTTGATTCCGATCGGCCGCGGCCAGCGCGAGCTGATCATCGGCGATCGCCAGACGGGCAAGACCGCCGTCGCAGTTGACGCGATCATCAATCAGAAGGGCAAAGGCCTCATCTGCATCTACGTGGCCATCGGCCAGAAGATGTCGACGGTGCGCAGAACGGTCGCCACGCTCGAGCAGTTCGGCGCAATGGAGCACACCATCGTGGTGGTTGCGGGCGCCGAGGATCCTGCTCCACTCCAGTACATCTCTCCGTATTCCGGCGCCGCGATGGCCGAAGAGATCATGGAAAACGGTGTCGAGGTCAATGGCGTGCTCGTCAAGGACGCGCTGTGCGTCTATGACGACCTGACCAAGCATGCCTGGGCGTACCGCGAGATGTCGCTGCTGCTGCGTCGACCGCCCGGTCGCGAGGCGTATCCGGGCGACGTCTTCTACCTCCACAGCCGCCTGCTCGAGCGAGCCGCGCGGCTGAACGAAGAGAACGGTGGCGGCTCGATCACCGCGTTGCCGGTAATCGAGACACAGGCCAATGACGTGTCGGCATACATCCCGACCAACGTGATCTCGATCACGGACGGCCAGATCTATCTCGAGTCGGACCTGTTCAACGCTGGCCAGCGGCCCGCCCTGAACGTGGGCATCTCTGTGTCGCGCGTCGGTTCCGCTGCGCAGACCAAGGCGATGAAGAAGGTCGCAGGTCCGCTCAAGCTGGACCTTGCGCAGTACCGCGAGCTTGCCGCTTTTGCGCAGTTCGCCTCTGACCTGGACAAGGCCACGCGCGACCAGCTGACACGCGGCGAGAAGACGTCAGAGGTGCTCAAGCAGCCGCAGTACGAGCCACTTCCCGTTGAGAACCAGGTCGCAATCCTGTGGGTCGTGACCAACGGCTACCTCGACGATGTGCCTACACCGCGCATCCGCGACTTTGAGCAGCGCTTCTACCGTTTCCTCGAGGCGGAGCGGCCGGACGTGCTCAAGACGCTCGGTGCGAAGCCAGAGTTGACCGACGAGATCGTCAACGGCCTGCGCGAGGCGACAGAGAACTTCAAGCAGACCTTCCTGGCCTGATCCGGAGCCCAAGACAGAACCATGCCAAGCCAGCGCGAGATACGCCGCCGCATCACATCGGTCCGCAATATCAAGCAGATCACGCGGGCGATGCAGTTCGTGGCCGCCTCGAAGCTGAAGCGGGCGCAGGACGCCACGCTCGCCGCCCGGCCGTACGCCGACAAGATCGACGAGGTCCTGGCCGACCTTGCCTCCGTGCTCGGAGCGGACGATCACCCGCTGCTCGCCAAGCGCGAGGGTGGCACGCGCCTGATCGTGCTTCTGACCAGCGATCGGGGCTTGGCTGGCTCGCTCAGCACCAATGTCATCCGGCGAGCGTCGGAGCACATCACGTCTGAGCCCGGCGACCTCAAGGTCGTGACGGTCGGCCGCAAAGGCCACGCAGCCATGCGCCGATCACACGTGCCCATCGCCGCGTCCTTCGACGGCTACGGCGAGCGGCCCGATTTCGCCTCGGTCATTCCGCTCGCGCGACTCCTGACCGACGATTACGTGGCGGGCACATACAACCAGATCGATCTCATCTATCCACGCTTTGTCTCGACGCTCGTCCAGCGACCGGTCGTTGAGCGCCTGCTGCCCGTCGAGCCAAGCGACGACACGCAGGGCATTCCGGGCAACCAGTTCATCTTCGAGCCGAATCCGGACGCTGTCCTGCGCCAGCTCATGCCGCGCTACGTCGCCGCTCGGGTGTACCAGGCGGCGCTCGAGTTGACGGCGAGCTTCTACTCGGCCCAGATGGTGGCCATGAAGAACGCTACAGAGAACGCGCAGGATCTAATCGAAGATCTGACTCTCACGTACAACAAGGTTCGCCAGGCGAATATCACCCGCGAGATGATCGAAATCGCGACGGGCGCCAAGGCGTCCTGAGCGACCAAGGAGGTTTGGACAGAACATGGCAGTAGCCGCACCCGCCAAGGGACGAGTGATCGCGATCACCGGCCCGGTGGTCGACATCGAGTTCCCGGCCGGACAACTGCCGGCCATCTTCAACGCGGTCGAGATCAAGCGGGAAGGCGCATCGCTTGTCTGCGAGGTCCAGCAGCACCTGGGCAATAACTGGGTCCGCGCAGTCGCGATGACCACGACCGACGGATTGGCGCGTGGCGCCGATGCATACGACACGGGTGGTCCGATTACCGTGCCGGTTGGGCCGAACACATTGGGGCGAGTGTTCAACGTCCTTGGCGAGCCAATTGACGAGAAGGGCGAAGTCACCTCGGAAACGCGTTATCCGATCCACCGCTCAGCGCCTAAATTCGAGGAGCTGACCACCGCCACTGAAGTGTTCGAGACGGGCCTCAAGGTCATCGACCTGATCGCGCCGTTCGCGAAGGGTGGCAAGGTCGGCGTCTTTGGCGGCGCCGGTGTGGGCAAGACGGTCATCATCCAGGAACTGATCCGCAACGTGGCCGAGGAGCACGGCGGCTACTCCGTGTTCGCCGGCGTTGGCGAGCGCTCACGCGAGGGCAACGACCTCCTCGCTGAAATGACCGAGTCTGGCGTTATCGCCAGGACGGTCATGGCCTTCGGCCAGATGAACGAGCCGCCCGGCGCACGATTGCGCGTTGCGCTCACCGGCCTGACCTTCGCCGAGTATTTCCGAGACGAGGGCCGCGACGTGCTGCTCTTCATCGACAACATCTTCCGCTTCACCCAGGCCGGCTCAGAGGTATCCGCGCTTCTTGGCCGCATGCCCTCCGCCGTGGGCTATCAGCCCAACCTGGCGACGGAGATGGCCGGTCTGCAGGAGCGCATCACCTCGACCAAGACTGGCTCGATCACTTCACTCCAGGCGGTCTTCGTGCCCGCCGACGATTACACCGACCCTGCCCCGGCAACGGCCTTCGGCCACCTCGACTCAACGATCCGACTTGAGCGCTATCTGACTGAGCTGGGCATCTATCCCGCAGTCGACCCGCTTTCGTCGACCTCGACCGTGCTCGACCCGAACATCGTGGGCCAGGAGCACTACGAGACTGCCCGCGAGACACAGCGCATCCTGCAGAGCTACCGCGATCTCCAGGACATCATCGCCATCCTCGGCATCGACGAGCTGTCCGATGAGCAGAAGACCACAGTCGCGCGCGCTCGCCGTCTGCAGCGCTTCATGAGCCAGCCCATGTTCGTGGGCGCCGTGTTCACCGGGCGCGAGGGCCGCTACGTGTCGATCAAGGACACGGTCTCGTCGTTCAAGGAGATCCTCGAGGGCAAGGCGGACGATCTGCCGGAGCAGGCGTTCTTCCTCGCGGGCACCCTGGACGACGTGCGCGAGAACGCAAAGAAGCTCGCGGCATGACGTTCGTCGCACCGCGGGTCCTGCCAAGGAGTCGCGGATCGGTCGCTCAGCTCGCCGATTCGCTGCGCGCGTGCGGGCTTCGGACCGACGTGACGATCCCTTGTCACCCGCGCGGTGGCGGGGCCAGTGCGACGTCACTACTCGCGTACTCCCGTGCGTCCCACTCGTTGGGAGGGATCTGAGTGCCGCTTCTGCTCGAGATCGTCACACCGGAGAGGCAGGTCTTCAGCGACGAGGTCGATTCGGTCGTCTGTCCGGGAGTTGAAGGTGAGTTGGGGATACTGCCGCACCACGCGCCGCTGCTGACAACGCTGGGCTTCGGGGAGCTGCGCATCCGCAAGGGTGGCAGCGAGGAGTTCTTCGCGATCGCGGGTGGATTTCTCCAGGTTCGGCCCGACAAGGTCGTGGTCATGGCCGAGACAGCCGACATGGCGTCCGAGATTGATCTCGAGAAGGCCATGGAGGCACGTCGCGAGGCTGAAAAGCAGCTGTCGGAGGGCTTCGAGGAGCCGGCCGATCTCGCTCGAGCACGAGCGTCGCTGCAGCGCGCACTGCTGCGCATCCGGGTAGCCGAACGGCATCGCCGCGAGGGACCGCGCTCGCGCGGTTGATCCGTGGCTGATCGTCGGTTCCACTGGGAATACCAGGACCTACCGGTTGAGCTACCGGCATTCCGCGTAACGGGCGGGCGGCCGCTGCGCGGCCGCGTCCAGATCAGCGGCAGCAAGAATGCCGCGCTCAAGATGCTGGCGGCAGCGACTCTGACTGGCGAACGATGCCGCTTCACGAACGTCCCGGAAATCGAGGACGTGCGCGTCATGGTCGG
>JBBQEC010000082.1:0-9720 GCA_038320305.1 Candidatus Limnocylindrales bacterium
GAAGTGCGGACAAACGTTGCGGCGCAGGTTGGGCAGACCGAATGGGATCCGTGGAAAGCCGTTGTTGTCGGTTGGCGAGGCTGCGGGTTGGCGCATACCCAGGCTCGACGACACGCGACTGATTGGCCCGCGCGGAGGAGCGGGCGGCGCGGGTCGGCCATGCAACGCGGTGCGCGCAAGCGTGGCCAGAGGCCTACGCGTAGTGTCCAATGCTTCCTCCGTGACGGGCGCAAACTCGCGCCGTTGAAATAGCGTACACGCAGCGTGCGCACCGCGAGGGGTGGCAGCAACGCCTAACGAACACCTGTTCTGCCTGCCAGAATCAAGCGCAGATGCCGGGACCGTCCAGCTCAGCGAAACGCGGCGGTCCGAGTGAAAGGCGCGATGGTGCCCAACGCCAGCGTCGGACTCGCCGGCAACCCGCGACGCGTCATGCGCGGCGCGTTGGCTGGTCGCGCCGAATTGGAGTGGCGGCGGCACTGGTCCTACTCGTCGGCGGCTCGATTGCATTCGCCAGTCAGACGCTCGATCACGGCAACGACCCCAAGCACGCCAACGTTGGGCCGCCGCCTCCTCCACCACTCACGATCCTGCCCGTAACCAACAGCTTCACGCGCGCAGCGAGCATCGATCTGACCGCGGTCGCTCCATCGAACCTGCGCTCCGATCAAGCGTACGTCGTGCGCGTGTTCGTCAACGACAAACAGGTGGAGCGCGTCAATCTGCCGGCGACGGCACCGATCGCGCTGAGCAACGTGCCTCTCGACGAGGGCCAGAACGTGATCACCGCGAGCCTCGTCGGCGATGGCGGCGAGAGCACCCTGTCAGTGCCGGTAACGATCACGCGCGATGACGTCGCGCCACAGATCCAGGTCATCCAACCCAAACAGAAGGTCTACACCGAGACCGAGACATTGCTCGGCAAGACCGAGCCAGGCGCGGACATCCAGATCACTGACGGCTCGGGCCACGACGTTGAGTCCTCTGTCGGCCCTGATGGCCGCTTCTCGGCCATTCTCGAACTGCACGTCGGCAGCAATATCCTGACCATGCGCAGCACAGATGCGGCCGGCAATCACGCGACGACGACGGCCACCGTCGTGCGTGGCTCGAGCGCCGCGAGCATCGACCTGGCCGTGACACCCACGGACGTCTATTCGGCCGACTTCCCGGCCTCGGTCGAGCTGTCTGCTGTGCTGCACGATGAGCTCGGCCGGCCCGTTGCCGACGGCACTCGGGTCATCTTCAGCGTCTCACCGCCCGATAGTGAAACGACGACTTACACATCGAGTACCAGCAACGGACGAGCCCATTTCAGCGGCCTCAGCCTGGAGCCCGGTGACGCGCCAGGCGCGTGGCTGGTGACGGCCCTGGCAACGTTGCCGTCAGGGATCGAGCTGCGCGCGGACTCCTCGTTCAGCCTGGTTGAGGGCGCGCCGAAATCACCGGGGCAACACTGATCGGATCGGTTGCTCGATCAACAATCGGCAGGACATTGATGCCGAACAGGCCGTCAGGCGACAAGGCGTTGGCGCCGGTCCAGCACGGCCGCTGTTCAGCACCTGACAGTGGCGACCGGTGCCGGTCGAGACCGCAGTAACCGATCCCGCCAACGACGGATCCGCGGAAGTTGGTGCACGTGCCGCAACTCGTCGCCGATCGGCCGCACAGGAAGCAGCGCGCAGACTCTGCCTGTGCCGTTCGGCAGTGCGGGCAGCGCCACGTCGCCATCGCGCCTGAGTCTAGGCGCTACGGACAGGGGTCAGTGGGTGATTTGACAAAGACGTAGACGTACGTTCCGGGCAGGACCTGCTCCCCCGGCAGCGGATATTGCTGAGCGACCTGCCAGTCATCGGTGGCGTCGTACGGGAACGCGCCGCCGAATTGCAGGCCGGCATCGGTGATCTGTGACTTCGCCTCGCCCAGAGCACCGCAGGTCGAGTAGTTACCCACCGTGACAGGGGTCGGTGCAGGCGTCGGCTCCTCCGTGGGAGTGGGTGGCGCAGTCGGCGTAGGCGTTGGAGGTGCGGCGGTCGGACCGGATGTTGGAGGCGGGGTGGGCGCCGCCGTGGGTGGCGGTGGCGTCGGCGGTGGTGGCGTCGGCGGTGGTGGCGTGGAGATCGGTGGTGGAGTCGGGGTCGGAGTCTGTCCGAGCGAGATGACGTAATCAATTGCCGTCCCGCGTGCCACGTTGACGCCGGCGCGCGGGTTGGTGCGAATGACGAGGTTGGCCGGAACCTCCGGGTCGTACGCCTCCGAGCGCTCGCCCGGGGCGAGGTTGTTCTGGGCCAGGATGTCAAACGCATCTGCTTCTGTATGCAGCCGAAGATCGGGCACCGGCACGGTCTGCTTCTGGGTCGCCACAGTGACAGTGACCTCGCTGCCTTTCAGGGCAACGGCCCCCGCGGCCGGATCCTGGGCGATGACCGAGCCCTCCGGTGCCTGGTCGGTGACTTGATAAGCACCGACGCTGAGCACGAACCCCTGCGACTGAGCGTTCTTGCGGGCACCAGCGAGCTGGAGGCCGACGTACGACGGCACGGAGACGACGAGCCCGGACGGATTTGGTGATGCGGCAGGCTTCTGGCCGGACAGGAGCAGGAACAGAAGGACGGCGCCTGCAAGGAGCACGAGAACACCTAGGATCGCTGCAACCCAGGCCCACGGCCCAGCGCCGCCGTCGCCGTCCTCGTCGAGCTGTGCCATCTGGCCCGGCGGCGGTCCTCCCCGGTTCGACGAGCTCGCGGCCGCGGTGGCAGTAGGCGATCCGTAGACCACGCCGCCTGGCCCGCCACGTACGTTGGGCGGTTGATCCATGGCGCCGATGGCGGCCGCCGCAGCACCCGCGGCGACGATTGGTGGCCGCTGCGGCGGCGGCACCGCGTTCTGCGGATCGACTATGTAGCGGCCAAGGAGCGCGGCCATGTCAGCGGCGGTCGGGCGATCAGCCGGCGTGCGCGCGAGCGTCCGTCGCACGGCGATGTCGAGGATCTGTGGGATGCCCGAGCGCAGTGACGACGGCGTCGGTGGATCGCCCGCCAGGCGGGCCACGGCCACGGCACCGGCAGAGTCACCAGTCCATGCGCGCCGGCCGGTGAGCATCTCGAACAGGACAAGGCCGGCCGAGTAGACGTCGGATGCCGAGGTGACCATCTCGCCGCGCGCTTGTTCGGGGCTGAAGTAGTGGACGCTGCCCAGGGTTGTGCCGGGCATCGTGAGCTGCGCCTCCGAGAAAGCGCGGGCGATGCCGAAGTCCGCGACCTTCACCCGGCCGCCACTCGTAAGCAGCACGTTCGTCGGCTTGATGTCGCGATGGATGATGCCGCGCGCATGCGCTGCGTCCAGCGCCTCGAAGATCTGCTGGGCGATGCGTGCGGCCGCCACGGGCTCGAGCGGTCCCCGCTCGCGGATGATCGAGCCAAGGTCGCCGCCGTCGATCAGCTCCATGACGATGAATGGGTCGCCCGACTCCATGCCGTAGTCGAAGACGTTGACCACGTTCGGGTGGTTCAGTGCCGCAGCGGACTGCGCCTCCTGGCGGAAGCGCGCGACGAACGCGGGGTCACGGCCGTATTCGGAGCGCAACACCTTGACCGCCACGTCGCGGCCGAGCTGCGCATCGTGTGCGCGAAAGATCGTCGCCATGCCGCCCTGGCCGAGCAACTCGACGAGGCGATAGCGGCCAGCCAGTACCTGCCCTACTTCGGCCAAGAATGGAGCCTCAGCTCAGGTCGAGTCCGGACAGAAAGCGCCGGAACTCGCCGCCGATGTCGGGTCGTTCGAGCGCCAGCTCGACCGAAGCCTCGAGCCAGCCCATGGTGGTGCCCGCGTCGAAGCGCCGGCCCTCGAATGCATACCCGTAAACGTCCTGCTCGGAGATCAGCGCACCGATCGCGTCCGTCAGCTGGATCTCCCCACCCGCGCCGTGTGGCGTCGACTCCAGCTTCTCGAAGATCTTGGGCGTCAGCACGTAGCGGCCGATGATGGCGAGGTTGCTCGGCGCGGACTCTGGGGATGGCTTCTCGACCAGCCTGCGGACCTTGTGGAGTCGTTCGTCATCCGTGTCCGCGTCAGGGTCCGGGTCGATGACGCCGTAGCGGCTCACCTCAGAGTCTGGAACCTCCATGACCGCGACCACGGAGCTGTGCGTCTGGTTGTACGCCTCGATCAACTGGCCGATACACGGCCGGTCGCCAACCATGACATCGTCGGGCAGCATCACCGCGAACGGCTCGTGACCCACAGCTTCCTTGGCCTGCAGTACCGCGTGACCCAGCCCAAGCTGCTCCTTCTGGCGGACGTAGCTGATCTGGACCATGTCGCCGATCTGGCGCATACGGCGGAGCATGTCGATATCGCCCTTCTCCTCGAGCAGCTGCTCCAGCTCGTAAGAGTGGTCGAAGTGGTCCTCGATCGGCCGCTTCTGGCTGCTCGTGACGATCACCACGTGTTCGATGCCGGCGGCGACAGCCTCTTCGATGCTGTACTGGATCACGGGCTTGTCCACGAGAGGCAGCATTTCCTTGGGCAGAGCCTTCGTGGCGGGCAGGAGCCTTGTGCCCCAGCCCGCGGCCGGAAAAACTGCTTTGCGAACGCGCAAGACGTACCTCTGCTGGTCGATCGCTGACGGTGCCGGACGCTGATGCCTGCTGCGATGAGTGCTGAGGTCGCGCGGCGATCGTTGGTTGAGTCGGGCGCGAGTATAGCGTCGGCTGCCGCGCAGCCACATGTGCGCCGGCTGCGCTCTAGACGACCGGCCCGACCTCCGGCGCGACGACCGCCTGTGCAGTAGTGCGCGGCGCGACCTGCAGTATGGCTGCGGCTGCGAGAACGGCCACTCCGCCGATGAGTTGGGTCACGCTCGGCTCCTCGCCCAGCAGAAGCACTGCAAGGGTTACGCCGACGAGCGGTTCGATAGTCATCAAAATGGCCGCGCGGCTCGGTCCGATGATGCCCAGGCCGGCCAAGAAGGCCGTCGTCGGGATGGCGGCGCCGGTGATACCGGCGGCGAGAATCCACGGCCAGGCGGCAGGCGAAGTAAGCGGCGCAAGGAGGCTGCCCGCCTCGCCCGCGAGCAAGGTCAGCGGCAGGCTTACGACGAAGGCAACACCGATCACGAAGGTCGAGACGTGCAGGTTGGACATTGGCTGCCAACCACGGCCGGAGATGAGCACGAACACGGCTTGACACGCCGCCGCCACCAGGGCGAGCCCCACGCCGATCGGATCCACCTCCACGCCGCCCGATCCCGCCAGGGGCGCGAGAACCACGACTGTCAGGCCGATGACGGACATGAACAGTGCTCCGATGCGCAAACGTGTCAGGTGTTCCCCGTAGAGCGGCACGGCCGCCAGGGTTACGACAGCCGGAAAGGTGTAGTAGCAGATCAGCACCACGGCAACGGTCGAGCGCAGGAACGCCACGAACAGGCTGATGTTGAGGAGCGCGCCGGCGAGTCCGACTACGACCAGGGCAACGCGTCGGTCGGGCTGCAGGACGCGCACGTTGGGCAGACGCGATCCACGGGCACCACGCGCGACAAGGACGACGCTGACCAAAGCGAGGAACAGCGCACCAACGCCGGCGCGCCAGACGACGAACGGCAGTGCATCAACACCAGCCGCCGCAGCCTGCCGCGTGATGTAGCTGAGCGTTCCGAAAAGTGCTGCGCCGCCGGCGACGAGGAGGACGCCGAGAGTGTTTTTACTCAGCTGTTCGCGAGCCGGAGGCGTGTGTGGTGCAAGAGCGTCAGTCGGGACGTCAGGGCGCCGTGTCGGTGACTGCGTTCGCGGTCGCAGGTTCGTGGCGCTCGCCGCGAAGCACGCGATGCGTGAACGGGATGCGGACCTCTCGAAAGACCTCGCTCGAGATCAGGAAGCCGACGAAGATCAGTACCAGGGCGATCAACTTGGCGCCGGAGTAGAAGGTCGTGGAGCCGAGGCGCGACAACGCGTCGGCGCTGCTGACGATGATGCCGCCGATCGCAATGAGCAGCGTGGCAGGCACCCGGCTGTGGATCTTGCCGGTGAACAGTGCCACGATCGCGCCTGGCAGTGACGCTACGAAGTTCACGGGCACGGCCACGATGGCCAGGAAGATGTTGAACAGGAACTGGTCGCCCGACTGGCCCGCGTCGAGCGAGTAGTCAAGGACGCGCTTCTTGGGCATGAAGATGTACGCGGAGAAAAGCGCACCCAGGATCAGCGCGATGCCGCCGGGCACGTTCATGAACAGCGAAATGATGCGCACCGGTCCGGCCATCGCCGCGCCCGTCGGCACCGCGCCGCCCATCGGCAGTGCCCCGGCAAGTGTGTCCGTGAATGCGAAGTACGCGCCGGCGAAGCTGGCCACGAACACGGTCAACGCCGCGATCTGCGGCCAGCGCTCGTTCTGGAAGTAAGTCTCGACCGCGATCGCGATGGCGATGACCAGCGCGGCGATGAAGACGAGCACGCCGAGTGTTCCGGCGTTGTACGTGTTGCGCGAGACGAACGCGAGGAAGCCGCCGAAGAAGATGAGCACGGCGTATGCGTAGCCAAAGCGCGTCTTGCCGAGCAGGTATGCCGAGCCAAGGCCGAGCCAAGCCGCGGTGAACACGGCGCCGCTCAGATACCAGGTTCGGTACAGGAGCTCGGACCAGTGCTGGTCGATCGGCAA
Organism: Candidatus Limnocylindrales bacterium; assembly: GCA_038320305.1. Lineage (GTDB taxonomy): Bacteria > Chloroflexota > Limnocylindria > Limnocylindrales > CSP1-4 > JALYGJ01. The sequence continues at coordinate 6,658 of JBBQEC010000082.1, forward strand.
GGCAGCGCCGATTGCCTCCGACGCGGACGCGATGGCAAAGAAGAGCATGCCCGCGGCCCAGATGGCCTGGAAGCCTCTGCGCCGGTCAAGCCATTGGTCCAGCAGCGCCAGCGCGAACACAAACGCAAGGAGCGAAGTGAGCGCGGGCAGCAGAACGGCGATCGACATCTCTCTTTCCTCTCCGCGCCGGCCGTGAGGCCGACCTTCGATCAGCCTAGGCTGGGACGAACTCGTGTGCCTCGCGGTGGAAGCCGTCGCACAGCCCCCAGCGTGGCTCATCACCCGGAACGGGCACCGGGCGCATGATCTCGCGCACGTCCGACAGACGGCAGAACAGGTGGCCGCGTCGTCGGGCCCACGCGCGGAAATGCTCGGGTTGGGCGTGGAACTGGTGCGGGCCGGGGTTCAGGGCGACACCCTCGGCCCACGTCGGTGGGGTTTCTGGCGCAACGATGTCGAGGATGGTGACGCGGAACGGTGTGCCCGCGATCAACTCGCCGCATCCATCGCAACGAATGGTGTCGTTCTCGTCGAAAACCGTGGTGATCGGGATGCCGTAGATCTCGCCACCGCGGAAGCTGTTGGACATCGTGGCCGATTGTACCCAGCGTCCATCAGTCGGCCACAGTTGCCAACCACTCGGGCTGCTCGATGCCCAAACGGCGCAGTGCCCATGCAAAGGTCGCTTTGAACTGACGGCGCTGGAATGCTCGAAGCCTGGGCAGAGCCGGCACGTGTGGCTGCGATCCACGATCGGCAAAGTAGCCGGCCAACCCAACGGCCGCCGCCGTCAACACGTCCTCATTCAGCGGCAGGACCTCCGCATACCAACGAGCAAGCTGATCCGGATCCGGACCGCCCTCGCCCCAGATCGACTGTGCGAAAGCGGCCAAATCGAACTCGGACGGCCCTACGCACGTCCACGGCCAATCGAAGATGCGCAGCAAATCCCGGTCGACGCGGATGTTGTCCGAGCGCGTGTCGAAATGAAGGAGCGCGAAGCGCGCCGCGTTCAGCAATGGCTCCTCCGACGCGATCAACTCTGGCGCGGTGGCGCGGATCCATTGGGCTGCGTCGCGCTCGAGCGCGGGAGTCGGGCAGTGAGCACAGAGGCGACCCAGGGCCTCTTCGTCGGCGGATATCGCCTTCCAGAAGCCGGCAAATTCATGATGCTGGGTGCGCGATAGCCACGTGGGGAGTGCCGTGTCGATGGTCCTCGAGTGGAATGATGCGTAGGAGCGCATCGCGGCCTTGGCGACCCCAGGTGTCCACGGCGGCACGCGTCGGCCACGGACCGCCTCGATGAGCATCGCGTGCCAGCCATCGACACGAAGGGAGCCGTAGTAGGCCGGTGCCCACGGATCGATCAGCTCGGCGAGTTCCAGGTAGACGCGCTCCTCTTCGTCGTTCGCCCAGCGCACGGCCGAGCCTGCAGGAAGCGGATAGACGCCTTTGAAGAAGGCACGCCGACCGTCGTCAAGGCCAAGCACGAACGTCGCCGACGGGCCATAGCCACCGAACGCGCGCGCGGCACGCACGACCCGGGCGCCAAGGATGGCTTCCGTCCGCTGCTTGACCGGCCCGGGAACGACATCCCAGGCCGGCTTGTCCTCTCGCTGCGTACCCATCAATGCGATTTGTATCGTTACGGGGAGTGTTCGATGAGATCGATAAGCCGACGATTACGCCACCAACTGGCACGGCTACGAGGGTCGACCGTCAGGGCAAGCTCGCAGCCTGCGCAACGACCGAGGTGGTTCCAGCGGTGGGCCAGTCAAATACAAGCCAGAACTTTGCGACCTTCTGGTTGGCGATGACCAGGGGGTCGTTGTCGAAGTAACCCAGGTTCTGGTCTCCTCTTCCGGTCGTCAGGCTGGCTCCGGAGAGGACTGTCGTGGGCGATGAACCGTCGATCGGATAGCGCACCAGTGAATCAGGGTCGCTGCTCGATGAGTCGACGTAAATGGCCTGATCATCGGCGCCGGCCAGGATGCCATCGATGGCAAGCACCTTATCGGGTGTGGCCGACCCGGTTATGTAGTCGGCCTCCGGCAGAGCGCCGGCGCTCGCCACAGGCTGGACCCAGACCCCGGCGCCGGCAGGAGAGGATCCAAATACCCGGGCGGTCAGGGTCATGGGCGTCAGGGAAGTGGCACCTTGTGTGAGGCGGTACCAAGCCAAGCCTTCGCCCGAGTCACCGAAGATGACGGTGGTCGCGCTGCTGCTCAAATAGCCATTGATGAAGGGCACCTCGACACTCCGGTCGACCGTGTTCGTCGCAGGATCCACATGCCGCAACATGCCGCCTTTGCCATTTGCATCGGCAGTTGAGCGATCGAGCCACCAGACGCCGTCGGCGACCGGAACCGCAGTAGCTCCCGCGATGTCGCAGCCGATTGAAATTTTTGCCTCGGAGCGGAGCGTCCGTGGATCGAAACGCTCGAGCAGACACTTGCCATAGCCGGTGGGATCGTCCTCAGCCAGCCAGAGCGAGCCGTCCAGCAGGAAGACGCGGCCTGCGCCGGTAGTGTCCAACGTAGGCCCAGGATTGCCAGTAGTCCCGTCAACAGAAACGAGCTCGGGCGCGAAGCCTGGCTTGAGGAGCGAGGCGTAGATGGTGCCGTCAGGGCCGATCGTTGCGCCCTTGATGAGCGCCACGTTGGTCGCGACTTGCACGAAGCCGGCCGGAAGTTCAGTCGATGGGGTTGGAGGAGGTGGCTGAGTAACCTCCACGACCGGCACGTCGAGCGCTTCCGGGCCGTTGGCCAGGAACTGCTGGACGAGAGCGTAGAACTGGGCATACGCCGGATCCTTGGTCGCCATCACATCGAAGATGCAGTGCAGGTGCTCCTCTTGATCGGCTTGCACCCCAGCGCACTGATCCGCGGCGTCCTGAAACGCCTGGAAACCATCGCGCGCCTGGAGCTCGTCGACGGTGAACGCAACGTCGGGCGAGGGAAAGCCGGGCTGGTCGAATGTCGCGGTGGTTTCGCCGGGCCCGTAGTCGAACAGGCTCGTCTGATCCGTGACGTGCCAGGCCGGGCCGAGTTGGTGGTAGCGCTG
>JBBQEC010000083.1:0-9717 GCA_038320305.1 Candidatus Limnocylindrales bacterium
AGTGACGAAAGGCATGCGCGGGTTCCGTCTGGTTCTCGTCGTGCTGCTCACAGCTGCCTGTGGTGCCGCCCAGCCAGCGACAACTCCTGTGCCATCGACTCCTACTCTGAGTGCCGGGGCAACCGCCGAGCCCGCTCCGACGTTGACCCCGGCGCTGGTGGCGCCGACAACAGCGCCGACATCAGCGCCGGCGGCGAGCGCGACTGCCCAGACATCGACAACGCCCAGTGCGGTCGAAGGGCCGAAGGCCGTCTTCATCGTAGGACCGGTCGAAGGCCAGACCGACAGCAACCTGGCTTCGGCCGAAAGGATGGCCAAAAGGGCCGAATCGGCGGGTATGGACGTGCGCCGGGTGTTCTTCCCCCACGCGACCTGGGACAACGTGCTCGCCAACATCCGGGGCGCCAGCTTGGTGGCGTACTTCGGCCATGGTTACGGCTGGCCCAGCCCGGGCACGACCAAGTTGACTGAGAGCCGTCAGGATGGGATGGGCCTCAACTCGTATGACGGCAGTGGAGAGGTCGAGGTCACATACTTCGGCGCGACCCCGATCAAGGAGACCGTCCGGCTCGCGCCGCACGCGGTGGTGTTCATGTCGAACGGCTGCTACACCTCCGGCAACGGTCTATGGGGCACCCCCATCCCATCGGCGGATATTGCCCGGGAAAGGGTTGACAACTTCGCCAGCGGCTGGCTTGCCGTCGGCGCTGGCGCGGTATTCGCCTTCCAGTTGGGCACACGGGTGAACTACCCCGAAGCGTTGATGAACACCGACTCGAGCATCGACCCGCTGTTCATGAGCTCCCACGAGTACGTCGCCTGGAACGACCTCTACTTCGACTCCCAGCGAACGCCCGGCGCGGTCAGCCACCTCGACCCCGATCCCAACCTTGGTTACCTGAGGGCAGTCACCGGCGACCTCGCGATGACGACGGCGCAATGGCGGTCAGGCGCGGGTCAGATCGTTCCAAGCACCGGATCGTAGACCTGCGAGGCGTCACCTCTCGGCATCATATTGACCAATGACCATGGTTACTGGACACTTCGACAATGGACTCCGAGCCCACCATTCCTGCGAGTCGCTTCAAGGCCCAGTGCCTGGCAATCCTGGACAGGGTCGAGCGCACCCGCGCACCCATCGTCGTGACCAAGCATGGACGACCTGTCGCTCGGCTCGTGCCGATCGAGGCCGACTTTGGCCAGCGCGATACGCGAGGTTCCGTCGAGCTGCTGGTGCGCGAGGACGAGGCGTACTACGGCACAGGTGAGGACTGGGAAGTGGACCGATCGGAGCCGTGAGGGTCCTTGCCGACACCCATGCACTGCTGTGGTGGCGCGGCGAACCGGCACGGCTGTCAGCCGCCGCCCTACGGGAGCTGGAGCGTGCCGATCCCGTCCTGTTGAGCCCAATCTCCATCTGGGAGATGTCGACACTTCTGCGCCTCAAGCGAATTCGGCTCGATCGGGACCTGGTCGAATGGGTGACGGACCTGTTCGGCGAAGGCATCGCTCTCGCCGAGCTGACGCCGCGGGCTGCGTCTGAAGCGGGATCGTGGAGCCCGGACGAGTTTCCGGGCGACCCCGCGGATCGGCTCATCTACGCGACTGCGCGCGAGCTGCGCGTGCCGCTGGTCAGCAAGGACGAAAGGTTGCACGCCATTGCCGCGCGCCGCGGCGACCTGCGGGTCATCTGGTAGCGCGCTATTGATCAGGTAGGAGCTCGCGCTGGAGTGAAGCAGCGAGCCAGGTGTGGAACCGTTCTGGCGGCCACCCCCGCACGTTGACCAGCAAGTGGTAGAGGCCCGGGTCGTTGAGCACCCACACGACATCGGCGGCTGCCTCTTCGTCGATGCCCTCCCTGAGGCGAGCCTTCGACGCGGCGTCGGCGACGACGTGCGCCGCCCCGATCCGCCGCTCCTGCTGGATCTTGTGCCACACCGGCCGAACCTCTGGCTCCGCCGACGCCGCACCTCGGACTGCTTCGTATATCGCGGCGACCCGACCCCCCAGCGCGGTCACCAGGCCCGCGTAACCCTCGAGGAATCGATAGGCGTCCGGCTCGGCTCGGATCGCCCGAGCGTCGGGCCGATCGGGTAGCGCGACCGGCGCGTCGTCGCCGACCAGTGCGACGTCGTAGGCCGTCTTGAGCAGCGCGGGCTTGCTGCCCACCGCCGTGAAAACCGTTGCGCGACTGACGCCCGCAGCCTCCGCGATGGCGTCGATCGAGGTCGCTCCGTAGCCGGCCTCGATGAACAGACGCGTGGCCGCGGCGACGATCGAGCGTCGGGTCGTCTCCGCTTGCGCCATCCGGAGCGGCGAGCGATACGGCCGCTTGACAGCTTCCACGTTCTTCATCAGACTTGCAGTATAGTCATTACGTCGAGAGTCTGACCAACAGGCTGGCGCGATGAGAGACCAGGAGACACACGAACCATGATCGTCCACCCACCGAATGACCGCGGGCCGCTGGCGGACGAACCGCTTGCGGTCGTCCAGCGGCTCCAGGCTGCGACCAACGCGCACGACCTCGAGGCGCTCGTCGACTGCTTCAGTGACGACTACCTGAGCGAGATCCCGCTCCACCCGTCGCGCACCTTCCGTGGCCGCGAGCAGGTCCGGAGCAACTGGGCGCAGATCCTGGGCGGTGTGCCGGACCTCCACTCTGAGTTGATTCGTCAGGCAATGGACGGCAATACCGTCTGGGCCGAATGGGAATGGTCCGGCACACGGCGCGACGGTGCTCCCCACCTCATGCGCGGCACGACGATCCTGGGCGTTGAGGGCGATCGGATTGCCTGGGCGCGCTTCTACATGGAGCCGGTCGTCGACGACGGCGTTGGGATCGACGCCGCGGTGGGCGGCGCCGTCGCGGCCGCGCCGGAGGCTCGACGATGATCGTCGTGACCGGCGCGACCGGCACGCTCGGGCCGCTCCTCGTGCCTCTCCTCGTCGCGCGCGGAGAGCCGGTCCGCGTCATTACCCGTGACGCCGGCTCGGCCGCCGCCAAGAAGCTGATCGACGTCGAGCTCGTCACCGGCGACGTCACCCGTCCGGAAGACGCGCGACGCGCGGTGGAAGGCGCCCGGGTCGTGATCTCGGCCATCACTGGGTTCGGGTCGCCGGCCGGGACGCTGGCTGTGGATCGGGATGGCAATCGCGTCCTCGCCGAGGCCGCGGCCGCCGCCGGGATCGAGCAGTTTGTCCTGATCTCGGTTGCGCAGGCCTCGGCCGATCACCCGATCTCGCTATTCCGCGCGAAATTCGCGGCCGAAGAGGCGGTCCGTGCCAGCGGCGTGGCCTGGACGTTCGTGCGCCCCACCGCATATCTCGAGACGTGGCTAGGGCTCATCGGCGGCCCGCTCGTCGCCAACGGCAAGACGCTCGTGTTCGGCCGCGGACGCAACCCCATCAACTTCGTTTCGGCGGCCGACGTCGCGCGGTTCGTCGACATGGCCGTGATCGATCCGGCGCTCCGTGGTCGAGTCGTCGACGTGCCCGGACCACAAAACCTGACCCTCGACGAGCTGGTCAGCATCAGCCAGACCGCGTCCGGCCGGTCGGGCAAGGTTTCTCACGCGCCAAGGGCCGTCCTGCGGCTCCTCTCGGTTGCTCTCAGGCCGATCCAGCGGATGCGCGCCGAGCAGATCGGCGCGGCGCTCGTGATGGATACGCGCGACATGGCGATCGACGGCGCGGCGGTCCGAGCCGCCTATCCGTCGATCCCGATGACGAGCGCGGCACAGGTCGCCGACCGCATGTTCGGCGGGCGATAACCGAGAACCGCCTGGTCGACCCAGCGCTCTTGCTCCACCTGCGCTGCCCACCTAGCGCCTGGCCGACAGCCCACCGAGGAACAGGTCTTGCCGGACCTTTGCTGTACACGCCAGTGTGTACAATCGTCCACATGCAGGTGGACGTTCTGTTCGGTGAATCAAAGGTCCGTCGTGACCTTTTGCTCCGTTTCTTCGCTCGGCCAAGCCTGGAACGTCATGTCCGTGCGCTGGCGCGCGAAACGGGCTGGTCGCCAACGATCATTGGTCGCGAGCTCAACAACCTCGAGAGAGCGGGCATCCTTCGTTCGGAGCGGATCGGCAACCTCCGGATTTACAGCGTTGACTCCGACTCTCCGGTCGCAACGGAGATTCGCTCGCTGATTCAGAAGACGATCGGGATCGAGGCGCGTCTGCGGGTGGCTCTGCTGGGTCTTGACGGCATCGAGGAGGCGTTCATTTACGGCTCGTACGCCCGGGGTGACGAACGGGCGACGAGCGATCTCGACGTGATGATCGTTGGTTCGGTCGACCAGGAAGAACTCAGCGAGCAAATTACCCAAGCCGAGCGAGACCTTGGACGCGACGTGAACCCGGTCACCTACGAACCAGTTGAGCTCGAACGCCTCAGACGCAAGGGCGATCTGTTCATCGAAGGCGTTTGGCGCGGCCCACGTATCCAGTTGTTGCCGTCGTCGAAGGACTAACCGATGACATCCTCCAGAGTCTTAGACGATCTGGTTCGGTCGGGCCTACTCCAGCACAAACCTCCGGACCCAAGCCGAGTCCGAGCGTGGCTTGCGCGCTCACGAGCTCGGACGTCTTGGCGGTGAGGCTGGGGGCTCGAGGTCACGACGTGATATCGGTCCGCGAAGTCCGTTAGGGCCTTCCGATACGTTCAGGCGCTCGCTGTTTCCGCCGACTAGCGAGAGCGGCCTGAGAAGCGCGCACTCGAGATGGCGGCACGTGGACGGCGTGATCTTCGTCGCCATCGATGACGACGTCGTAGCCGTTCTCAAGCCGCTTCGCCAAGCGGCCTCGCTCACCCACGGTGAAGTCGTATTCCTCGGCCATGTCGTCAGTCGAATTCGTATTCATGACGTTCGCGCTTCGTGGCGCGCCGTGGGGAAAGGAGCCGGATCGTGGATCCGTTTTCAGTCTAAAGCGGCGGCGGATGGCAGACGCGGCATCGTGACCGAGAACGTGCGCGACTATCGTCCACTCGAGATAGCCCTTGCCGCAGCCGGCGGGCACCATCACCGGATCATCTACCCGACCAACCGCCAACCACCTAACAGGACCGGTCTCTGGGGCATTGTGCCGGATACCGCTCTTCGCCTATATCGGCGACGAAGCGCTCGCGACATCTCGAGGGAGCGAACTTAAAGGTGGCACCGCCCATCCGTAACGATGATGCGCTATGTGGATAAGTGGGTAGACACGGAGCGCGACCACGGGTAGACCTTTATCTTCGGCCGACTTCGACCCTTATGGGCCGCATGATCGCCGGAAACGACCGCTTGGCCGAGCAAGCATCCATTCGGGTGCGTGCGTCAGAAGGGCGGTGCAGAGGGAGGGTCACGTCGTGGTTCAGGTGTTGGGCGATAGCCCCGATGACGACGGCGTCGTTGGAAGAGCTTCCGTCTCAGGAAAGAGCGGCGTGTTTGGGAACAATCCGGTGGCAGGCGGCAACGGTGTCGCGGGCATTAGCGTCGATGGAAATGGCGTCTACGCCAAGAGCACGAGTTTGAACGGTCTGTACGGTGAGAGTGACACCGGTTCGGGGGTCCACGGCCACAGCGTCAATCAGACTGGCGTGTATGCAGTCAGCGATGCAGCAGATGGGATGCAGGCCGTCGCAAATTCCGGGCGTCACGCCGGTATTTTTGGACAGAATCTATCTGTGGGCGACGCGGATTCACCGGGTGGCAGCGGCGTCTTCGGCTTGACAGTCGCGGCCAAAGCCGCCGGGGTTTTCGGCGCGAACAATCACGTCAGCTCAGGAGTCGGCGTTCAGGGGAATGGCCCGGAGGCTGGCGTCAGCGGTTTCTCGGAAGCAGGTGCCGGCGTCCTGGGGCATTCCAACCGGGGTGATGGGATGCAGGCGTTCGCGCATTCCGGCGACCATAACGGGCTGCTCGGGCTCAACGACGCCAAAGCGGCAACTGGTAAGAGCGGGGCCGCGCCGACTGGCAACGGCGTCTATGGGTACACAGATGTGGCGACGGGCAGCGGCGTTTGCGGCGCAATTCCTGGTAGCAACACCGCTGGGGCGGGTTTAACCGGCATTGGGCCCGTAGCCGGCCGCTTCTTTGGCGATGTCGTCGTGACGGGCGATATTCAGCTCACGGGCGCGGACTACGCAGAGGACTTTGAAATTCGAGACGTGGACGCGGTCGAGCCCGGGACGGTGATGGTGTTGGATGCGGGTGGCAGCGTCCGAGTCAGCCAACAACCATACGACGGGCGAGTGGCCGGAGTAGTCGCCGGAGCTGGGCATTATCGGTCTGCAGTGATCTTGGACCGCCAGCCCGACCTCACCGGACGACAACCGCTCGCACTGATGGGTAAGGTCATGTGCAAGGTCGACGCGTCGAAAGGGGCCGTTGAAGTAGGGGACATGCTCACCACATCCGATATCCCGGGATACGCGATGAAAGCGACGGATCGTGAGCGGGCGTTTGGCTCGATCATCGGAAAAGCGCTGATGCCCCTCGCCGCGGGTCGCGGACTGCTGCCTATTCTGGTGTCACTGCAGTGAGCGAGAATTAGATGCTCAGCCTGCGGACAGCCAACGGCGTTTCTGTCCCTGCCAGCGTCAAGCAATTGTCGAGGGAGGCAGGCCAGTCTGCCCCGTACTCGGTGCGGGGAATGCTCAGGTCACGCGGTAGCCGCCGCCGAGTAGTGCGCGTCGCATTGCTGCGTTATGCTTGGCAGACTCCGCGGCCGGGCTCGCCTGTTATCGCGCGCTGGACCGACCAGCAGGTGCGCGAAATCTTCGCGGCGGAGAACACCTGGAGCGTCGAGCAGTACTGGTGGCGCGCTTCGATGGGACTGGTCGATCTGGTTTTCGACTTCTACCCATGGCGGACGCTGCCTGGGATGCAAGCGACGCTCGATGTCGGCCGCGGCGCAGTCAACGACCTGATCCGCGCCCAGGCGGCCTCGGACGGCGTGCCACTCGACAAATACGACCAAATCTGCACACTGCTTGATCCCCCACCCGGCGACCGAGGTGCGACGCACTCGCCGGGCGATGTCGTCGTCGACGAAGCACCGTTTGCTCACGAGTTCTTTCAACACGAGTTTGGCCACTTGATGGGCTATGAGCACGCGTTTGGACTGAGGGCCACCGACCAAACGTGGCAGGCCTACATCGATAATTTCGACGTGATGGCCGATAGCTTGAACAACACTCGTAACATCCCAGCGGCCCAGGATCTCGCGGGGCTACCTTTGCCCCCCGGTTTGCTCTTCTGGCGCAGTGGGCGGCGACTGTCTGCGGCTTCCTTGTACCGCTACGAGTCCGCGTTCGCCAGCTCGCCATCAGTTGTTCGCGTGCCCACGAAAGCCAGTCAGTCGGTGCGCTTGGTCGCACTTTCGAAGGGTCGGTTCGGCGATCCCGTTGTGGCCGTTGTTAGCACCGCCAAAGGTGACGTAACGATCGAATATCGCATCGCGGAGGGTGACGATTCGGCAATGTCCCAGGCGCCCGCGCTAGTGGTTCACAGCATTGGGCGTCGCCCTCTCCCACCGAAGGCGCATGAGATCAATCCCGTTGTCTTTGAGGCGCAGGCCGCAGCTCGGATCGGGACCACCATTGCAATCAGCGAACGCGATGTCCAAGCAAACGTAACGGCTGGTGGCGGGGGAGCTAACTCTGTCACGCTGAATATCACTGCTTGAACCTCGGCGTCCCGGCGTCGCCCGGTTCGCAAACTGCAATGACGCCGGCGCGGCCAAGGTATGTCTCGCTGAGGCACGACTAGCCCCGAGTCCCGCGCGCTTCTTCGCCCTTCCGACAAAGTCTTCGTCCGGGCCGGAGCTAAACCAGAGGGGCTGCAGCGACGTTGGCTCGGCGTCTAGCATTCCATGCGGCGGCACGGCGGTGCCTTGCCCGTAGCGCGGAGCGGGTGAGAGCGAGCGCACGCGCGACACGTGAGGCGTCACGGCGCCTTCGACGCTGTCGGACGCCCCGATGGAGCATCACCCTGCTCGGCGGCTGGCTGCGCCCTAGGGTGACCGGCCCATCTACGACCGGTACCAGCAGCCAGCAGATCCATCCACGCCGGACAGCCGCGACGCGATCCCGACGAACGAAGATGGAGACCGACGATGATCTATTACCAAACCGCCGAAACATATCGACAGGAACGAAGTGCTTGAGCCCATGAGGGGTGCTGGTCAATACAAATCAGGTGCTCGGCATGGACATCGGATCACATCAAGAAGGCATCAACAGCGAACTCCAGGGACCGGCATGGTCGAGCTAGAAGCGCGAACGCCACCGCCGCATTTACCCGGTGTCGCTCGGAGGGTGGGTGGCGACAGCGATGGCCTGCTCTCTATCAGGCTCGGCGCCTCGGCGATCTGCCACTTCGAGCGACACCAGGCAAAGGGCGGACATTGGCGGAGTCGAGCTGCCAAATGGCCGACATTGACCATGCGTCGGAGGGACCACAAGTGAAAGACGACGTTGACCGCCTTCAAGAGGCAATAGATCGCGCGGACGACAGGGAAGCTCGCGCCGCGGCAGGCGAAAACCTCACTTTATGCGTGGACTGCGGTATCGATGCATGGGAGTTCGAGGAGGATGGACAAATCGTCCACGAGGACTTCTATGTAAGCGACGACCTGTGGGACGCAACCTGCCCGGACGATGACGTGATCCGAACGGATCTGGGGGAAAGCCGGATCGGTCAAGGTCAGTTCATGATCTGCATAGGTTGTTTTGAGAAGCGATTGGGACGGCAGCTCGTTCGATCGGACTTCAAAGTTGGACCCTCGGAGCTCGGCGAAACCGCACCGTCCAGTCGGTTCCGGTCGCGATGGACAACGAACGGCTAGAGGTAGGCGGATTGGACCCTTCGGCCGCGCGTTTCCTTCGCGCACTCGGGTTGGAGGACGGATCACTGCTGGTCCGGATCACGTGCTCCATTCCAGGACCGCGGCCACCAGGCGGACGACATTGAGGATCTGGGGTGGAAGGGTTCGGCCACCCCGAACGATCAGCCATTCACCCCGCCACGATCGCTCCGATGCCCCACGCGATCATCACGGTTCCGCCAATTGCGCTGACCACCTCGCCCCACCGCGACAGCTTCTCGGCGAGCACGAACAACGCGACTACGGCGACCCACACCAGGTTCATCACGCCGAGCACAAACAGCAGGACCATCAGCACCCAGCAACAGCGGACGCACAACGTCCCGTGGTGGATACCCATCCGCAGAGCGCCGATACGCCCTTCTCGCCACGAGGTCATGAGGAAGCCCAGCGGCGTGCGGCACGCCCCCAGGCTCCGCCGCTTCAGCGGTGAGAACTGAAAGATCCCGGCTCCAATCAGGAGCAGGCCGGCGAGCCCACTCTGAGTCAGTGCTCCCATGCCGTTCACAAGGGCCAGGTCGTGCAGAACCCATTGCAGCGCCGTGGCCGCGACGGCGAATGCCGACCAGACCAGGACGTACCCGACGACGAACAAGATCGTTGATCCATCCCGTCCGTTGGTCGAACCGCGGTCCATGCGATCGTAGGCGAGCACCATCGGTACGGCTGACGGCAGCATCATGGCCGCCATCATCACCGCCCACATCGTGGCCATCAGCGTCACCTGAGCGACGGACCAGGCGGACGTCATCGGCATGGCCAGCACCGACGACATGTCGCCCATCTGGGTCGCCAGCAACCCGAGGTACGCCCAAGCGGCCAGCGCCAACCCGATCAGGCC
>JBBQEC010000084.1:0-9563 GCA_038320305.1 Candidatus Limnocylindrales bacterium
GGTCCTTCACGGTCGTCGACACGAGCACTTCTCCAGGGCTGGCGAGGCCAACCACACGCGCACCGATGTGGACCGCCAGCCCGCGCAGCCGATCTCCCACGAGCTCGCACTCACCCGTGTGGAGGCCGGCGCGGATGGGCAGGCCCAGTTCCGACATCGATCCGACCAGCGCTTTGGCGCAGCGGATCGCCCGCCCGGGACCGTCAAAGGCAGCGAGAAGACCATCGCCGGTCGTATCGATCACCCGACCGCGGTGCTGCTCGACGACCGATCCGCTCTCAGCCTCGCTTCGTTCTACCAATGTCGCCCAGGCACGGTCGCCGAGCTTGGCGGCAAGCGCCGTCGAGTCCACGATGTCCGTGAACAGGACCGTGGCCAGAACCCGGTTGTCGTCCGTTTGGGCGTCGGCAACTTTGCCGACCGCTTCAAGAAACGTCTCGATGGCGCGCACGACCGCGTCCGTATCGCCGCTGATCACGAACGGATCCTGGCCGTCCAGCTCGACCATCCGTGCCCCGTCGATACTGCCTGCGGCGCGTTTGGCCTCGTCGAGGCCCACCGCACCGGCCCTGCCGACAACCAGCGTGGGCACATGGATCGCGCTCAGCGCAACCGTGATGTCCGTCTCCCAGAACCACTTCGCTGCCGCGACCGCGTCCTCGGCGCTGCCCGCGCGTGCCTGTTGTTCGGCAAACCAGTCGATGAGCCTTTCGTCGTGCGACCGGCTGGGGGCACCAAAGCTGACCGTGCGCGCCGCGTACTCGCGCGTGCCCCACATGCGTCGGATCGTATCGATCCGTTCGCCCTCCTCCGCCTCGTTTGCACGTTGGACTCGCGGATAGTCCCCTGCTGATCCGAAGTTCATCGTTGGCATGTACAGCACGAGCCCAGCGGTCCGGTTCGGGTGGCTGGCGGCGAAGACCACGCAGTTGCTGCCGCCGTCGCCGAAGCCTGCCAGCACGGCTCTCCTGGACCCGACAGCATCGAGCACCGCCCGGACGTCGTCGACGCGCTCTTCGACCGTGGCAACCCTTCGAGCGGCGCGGTCCGACATCCCCAGGCCGCGTCGATCGAGACGGATAAGGCGGGCGCTCGACTCGAGCTGGCCGTACAAACGCGCCAGGACCGGCTCCTGCCACTCGTGCTCCACGTCCGAGTACCAGGCTCGGATCACGACAATGTCTACCGGGCCACTGCCGGAGACTTGATAGGCAACGTGCGTGCCATCGGCCGTTCGGGCGTAGCGCGTCTCAGGTGTCACCACGCGCCCATTGTCGATGTAGGAGGCGAACGTGAACAGTCAAGAGTCGGCGCCGGAGACAAAGGGAGTTGCCACCCAATTTACTGGGGACGCTCGACCTTGGTCCCGGGAACGAGGGCATGGTCTACGTGTTGCAGGGAACGATCACCGACCACCGCGACGGTATGACCACCGAATATGACCCGGATTGGGCTGAGCCCTGAGGATCCCGAGCGTCATGAGCGCTGTCCTCGAGCATCGAGCTCATCACGCAGCGCGGCCAGTTCCTCGATTGCGAGCAGATCCTTGCGCCTGCCAGCGGCGCGCTTCATCCGGATCAAGTCGTCGACGGAAGCCACCAACACCTGATAGCCAAACAACGGGATTGCCGCGGCCGTCCTGGCGAGGTCCTCGTAGCCGGTCGTGCCGGAAGGCGTTCCCAGCAGATCTAACCAGCCGATGTCGGTCGTAAATGTGAAGGAGTCACCCGCTCTGAGCGTCTTGGCGTCGAGCCTGAACGGCAGATTCGGGTCCGCACCACGCAGCTGAGCGCGAGTCTCCAGGAGCGCGGCGGCCGTGCGCGTCAGGTTGTCATCGTCGCGGGCGTAGCAGATGTCGACATCCTGGGTCACTATCGGAGCGCCGTGGGTAACCGCGGCCAGGCCGCCGATGACCACGTAGCGAACCTCGTGTCGCCCCAGCAGCCGAATGACGGCTTCCGGGTTGAAGTCAGCCACCACCCTTGGCCGCCGACTTGAATGCTCTCAGCCGGTTCGCCGCCTGGGCGGCGGACGCCACGCGCTCCTCTGGTGAGCGCGCCAGGTTCGCCTGGATCAGCGTCCGATCGACGCCCTCTCCGGCGCGCGGCATCAGTTCGAGCGTGAAGCCAGTGAAGCCCAGCAACTCAGAGAGGGTGTCGAGGCGCGGCGTTACTGCACCACTCTCGATGCGCGCAATTGACGGTTGCGGGACACTGGCGCGACTCGCCAGCTCACGCTGCGTCAGTCCCGCATGCCGCCGCGCATAACGAACGATCCGTGCTGCCGACACTTCGGAATGATAACACATCTGGTATCAGAACTTGCACGGTCAAGTCGAGGTCAGTTGGATGTTTGCAGTCGTCACGTCGCTGCGCGTCCTGCCGGTCTGCCGCTCAGTCAGCCGCCCAGAGAACGCCGCATCCGATCGAGCTCGCGGCGAAGCCGTTTGCTCGGCCGGCCCTCGCCTCGGACCATCTTGATTCCCGGTGCAATCTCGTTGATGACAGGCGGTGGGCTGTTGTCGACGTAGCACGTCGTGGCCACGGCAGCGCCGACACGCGTTTCGATAGGCCGCACGACCTCGACGATCCGCTCGCGTGTGGCGATCAGAGCATGCACCTCGTCACCCGCGCGAACCTTGGTCGACGGCTTCGCCGGGTTGCCATTCAGGCGTACGTGCCCGCCTTCGCACAGCTGCGTCGCCATCGGCCGCGTCTTGACGAGGCGGACCGCGCACAACCAACGATCGATTCGTGTCTCGTCAGTTTCGGTGTGCTCGGTCACCGCTCGATTGTGGCCGAGCAGCGCCGATTTTTCGAACATGTGAGGACCCCGACCTGATCGCCCACCTCCGCTCTCGCCAGTGCCTGGCCCCCGAGCGACTTGACGCGGCAGGCGTGGATTGACGCGGCCTTCACTGCTCAGCGCCCAAGGACTGTATCGACCCCCGTCATGATGAGTTCAAGCTTCGTGGTCGAAAGGCGGCCGGCTCGCTCGGTCAGGACGGCTTTGTCCAAGGTCACGATCTGTGACACGTTCGCGACGGACGTCTTGGGCAAACCGGTCGACCGAGCGGACAGCATGACGTTGCCTGGTGCGCCCGCCCATCTGATGTTGCTGGTCATCGCCACGCAGACCACGGTGCTGATCGAGCTGCGGTTGAATTCATCTGCCTGGATCACCACCACGGGTCGCCTGAGTGCAGGATCAGAGCCAGACGGACCTGGCCGATCCGCCCACCAAACGTCGCCTTGGCTTATCACCAGTCGGAGCTGGAAAGTGTCCTGAGGGCGGCCCCGTCGGTGAAGTCGTGGCCCTCTTGGCCGACCTCGGCGATCACCCGATCAAGCGTCTCCGTAACAACGTCCGCCGAGTTCCGGCCCACATACTCGCGCAACGCTGAGCTGTACACATCGCTGCGGGTCCTGCCTGTGGCCTTGACGAGCTGCTCACCCTTCGCGAAGACGTCCTGCGGCACGGACACGGCTACTTTCATACCCGAAGTATAACCATGGGCAACGGGATCCGGTCGGGACGGATTTCGACTCCCTGACATGTCGCGGCGCGGTCAAATTAGTCGCCCGTGGGAACGGGTGAGCACCTCGACGGGATCGCCGACGCGAATGACCGCCTTTACTGTCGGGATGACCCTTATCCCGAACCACGTCTCGTGATCCCACTGTCGATGTGCTGCCAGCGTCCGCAGTGGCTCCTTCCCTGCTGAGAGTGTGCCCGGGTCGATGGTCGTCATCACGCAACGGTCGCAAATCTCGCCGAAGCGGAACTCGGCGGCTCCGATCCGCATGGTTCGCCAGGAGTCCTCATCGAATGCCTCGGGAACGTCGTCGATCACGACGCTGGGGCGGAATCGGGCCATGACCATGGCGTCGGGAGCAACAGCGCCCTTCGTCACCGCATCAGCGACCATCCATTTGTTGAGCTGCTGAAGCGATGAAGAGGACGTGAGCAGCAGCGGTCCGGCATCCGCCAGGTTGAGTGAATCGCCCTCCACCCCACCGTGCGTCAGCGATACGCTGCGTCTATGCGGATCGTCGAGCCACCCGAGGCGCACCGGGCGGCCGAGCTGTCCCGAAAGCCAGCGATGAGCCTCCTCGTCTGCGGCCCGCACCGACTCCAAACGAGACATCGTTGTGGGTACGAACTCCCCGCGAGTGGGTGTCGGCACAGCAAGCCTTTGTCCATCACGCGAGGTCAGCAGGAGGCCGTCGCTAGTCGGCGTCGCTGTCAGCCCCAGGAGTCGATGCTCCTCACGGGCGGTGAGCACGGATCCATCCGGCTCGAGCACGATCCAGCGCCTGTCGTGGAGTAGTCCCCATGGCTCGACCTCAGCGGTCGCCAGTGCCTGGCCCCCGAGCGACTTGACGGGGTAGATGTGGATGGACGCGACCTTCACGACACGGAGGGTAGACGGCCAGCTACGTCCAGGTGGACCCGGGTTCGAGGGCGGCTGAGCCCGGGTCCACGCGGTGACCGAAACCGGGTAGCTACTCAACCGATGATCTAGCGGAACGGATTCTCGATTCGGACCGACCCGTACAACTGGCCGTGGCTGAGGTCCTCAGAGAAAACGACATCGCATCCGGAGGCCTCAGCCGCCGCGATGATCAAGGCATCCCAGTACGAGAGCTGCCATTCACGCGCGTTAGCGATCGCCGTCGACACAAGATTCGCGTCGAGCGCGACAACTGGCAATTGCCGCATGCGGTCCACTAGGGCAACAGCGTCGGTGTCGGGAAGTGTCTCCGCAAGCTTCCGCCTGACGGTGACGTAGAACTCCCCCAGGACCTGCGCCGAAACAACGAAATCCTTGTCAGGCGATGGTTTCAGGACCTGCCGGGCACGCGCCTGTTTGTCCGGTTCGCCATCGTCAACGGCATAGACCCAGACGTTCGTGTCGACGAACGCGCGCGAGGTCACGGCTTGGCGCGGAGCACAGGCCGATCGTAAAGGTCCTCTCGGGTCCACGTGCGACCACGAGCGCCACTGCTGGCTTGCGAGTCCTGCGCAATTTCCAGGAAATCCGCAAGTGCCCTCTCCGTGCCGGCCATGCCTGCGACGCGTGCGAGGTAGTCGCTCACCAGGGCGTTGACGGATGTCCCTCGCTCAAGCGCTTTGACCCGCGCTCGCCGCAGAACCTGTTCGTCGACCGTCACTGTGAGATTGGCCATTCGGACACCTCGTGTAGCACAGGATCAGTGTAGCACGGGCCGTGTCGAAGGCTCTTACGCTGGCAACAAGAAGCGGAGACTCACGTGCGCGATGAGCTCACGAATGGCGTCCGGTGAAAGGTCGACTGGTCTTCAAGCACGCCGACCATGGCCGCCGCAACGTCGCCCTGCGTCACGGCCAAGCTGGCCAGGTCCGGACCAACGACGACGCGTCCCGTTGGCTCACCGGGGGTGACACGTGGGGGGCGCACAAGCGTCCAATCAAGGTCCGCCGCTCGGAAGATCTCGTACTCACGTCGCTTGGCTTCGTATACGTGGCGGGCAGCCACGCGCACGATCAACGACATCAGCCGGCCGGAGATGGGCTTCCTCTCCCCTACAACGGTGATCCCGGCTCCCGATACCGCGACCAGCCGCCTGACGCCCTGACTTGTCATCGCAGCGACCACATTACGAGCTCCCGTCTCGGCAATGGTGACGTCCTCGGCGCTGTTTCGCGACGCTCCGATGGCCCATACGACCGCATCGGTCCCGGCGATTGCCTGCGTCACCCGGTCAGCGTCGGTGATGTTGCCGGCGACGACCTCCATCTGGTCGGGAAGGTTCGCCTTGGCCGGATCGCGCACGAACGCCCTCACCTGATGTCCTGCTGCAAGCGCCTGGGCGACGACCTGTCCGCCGATCCCACCGGTCGCGCCGAACACGACCATCTTCATCGTTCACTCGCTCCGGCGCCGATGCCTCGAGGGCGGGGTCGCGCGTCTGCGAGCTTCTCATCGACGGCGTCGCGAACGATGCTCGCCATCGACTAGCCGCCGAGGCCGGGGGTGTGGGCGTAGGCGGACAGCGCAGGTTGGCCGCCCAGGTGGGCGTAGAGGACGCGTGCGCCAGCCGGGATCTCACCTGAGCGGATCATGCCGATGAGACCGGCCATCGACTTGCCCTCGTAGACCGGGTCGGTGAGCATGCCCTCGGTCCGTGCGGCCAGGTGGATCGCCTCGATCGTCGGCTCGTCGGGAATGCCGTATGCGGGTCCTGCGTAGCCGTCGATCAGGATGAACTCGTCCTTGCGCAGCTCGCGCTCCACGCCGATCGCCCGAGCCGTCCGCCGCGCGATCCGCTCGACCTGGTTGGATGTCTGGTCCAGGGTCTTGGACGCGTCGATGCCGACGATTCGGCGGGCGCCCCTCCCCTCGAGCGCGGCGCCGGCGATCATCCCTGCATGCGTCGAGCCGGTGACCGTGCACACGACCACGGTGTCGAAGAAGACCCCGAGCTCCTGCTCCTGCACGGCGACCTCGCGCACCCAGTTGGCGAAGCCCAGGCCTCCGAGCGGGTGGTCGGATGCCCCGGCGGGGATTGGGTAGGGCTTGCCGCCAGCGGCCTCGACCGAGTCGAGCGCTTCACGCCAGCTATCGCGGATGCCGATGCTGAAGCCCGCATCAGCGATGCGCACGTCGCCGCCCATGATCCGCGACAGCTGGATGTTGCCGACCACCTCGTAGCCGGGATCATCCCAGTCAACCCAGTGCTCCTGGACCGTGACGACGTTTAGGCCCAGGTGGCGCGCGACGCCGGTGACAGCACGTGTGTGGTTCGACTGGATGCCGCCAATGGACACGAGCGTGTCGCGACCTTTGGCGATCGCGTCGGCGGCGAGGTATTCCAGCTTGCGCACCTTGTTGCCACCGAAGGCGATGCCGCTATTGCAGTCCTCGCGCTTGGCCCAGATCTCGACCTTGCCGCCGAGTGCGGCGCTCAGTCGGGGCAGTGGATGGACCGGCGACGGCCCGAACATCAGCGATACCCGTGGAAAGTCGTCAAGCGTCATACGCCAGACGCTATCAGCCGCCTAGCGGCCGCCGCATCTGATTCGTCTCGGGGCGACCGAGCTCGTGGCCGTCAGATCAGCTCGAGGCACCGAAGACGTCGGTGCACAGGACGGCCATCTTCTGGGCAAACGTGGCGGCGGCCGCGGGGCTGATTTGGTCGATCCCGTTCGGGTTGGTGAACTCGATTGTCGTGTTCTCGGTCTGCGGAACCGTGACCCGGCAGGTAACCGAGCCCTTGATGGCCACGACGATCGGAGCGTTGGCCATGGTTCCATCCTGGACCCAAACGGACTTGTCGCCCACGCCGGTCAGTGCCGTGCCGGTGCCCGCGTTCTCCTCGGCCACCCAGCTGGCGAATGAGTCGGTCGTGTCGATTGACACGGTGAGGAAATCGCTGCCCCCCGCGGAAGTCACCATGGTGCAGTCGTAGGGCGGGTTGACGGCAAGCGGTTCGAAGTAGTTTTGGGTGATGGTGTCCTTGACCAGTGCCTGGGCATCGGGCAACTTGATCGCGTCGCAGTACAGGGTGTGCAGCGACTGCGAGTCGGCGGTCGTCGCGAGGGCAGCCGGCGGCTGGCTCGCGGCGAGAGCGGTAGTCGGGCCAGCAGGGGAACTGGCTGCTCCCCCGCTGCATGCGGCAGCACTCACTGAAATCAGCAGAATCGTTGCACCGCGCCGGGCGGTGCTGCGCGACAGGATCGGCATGAGGATCGGTCTCCTTCGGTCGGACCCAAGCGTGTTGGGGCAGACTCGACGGTACCGACCAGTCGGCAACCCGCCATCCGTGGAATCCCGGAGGGCTCGGGACGGTCGACGGCCCCGAATATCAGCGATGCGCGTCGAAGTCGACGAGCGTCAGTGTTCGGCCAGGTCGACCTCACTCGGGAGCGGGAACCAGCGCAGCGCCTGGAAGTCAGCGTCCATCTCTGGGTCGACGGGTCGCCAGGCCGTGGTTGGCGGTGCTAAGAGCATCTCACGCGCCTCCGCCAGATAGTCGGCCAGACGCGAGGCCGGCTCGCGGTGATGGTGGGTGGTGTAGTCCATGCGACCAGATGAGTAGTCGATGTCGGACAGGCTCAGCGGTGCCTCGGCGGCGCCTGCGGCATGGCGCCAGAGCCCGGTCTCTGGGATGAATCGGTATTGCGGCAGCAGCCTCCAGCCGTCGCTGGCGATGATCTCAACCGCCTCCAGGATGAAGTCGACGACCTCCTCCGCGATGAAGTAATTGAAGTTGACGCGCACCCAGCCTGGTTTGATGCCCTCGCAGCCGCGGTTGATCTCGCGCTCGAACTCGCGTGAGGTCTCGAGGTCGATGCCAAGCAGCCGGTGACCGTATGGTCCTGCACACGAACAGCCCCCGCGCGACTGGATGCCGAACAGGTCATTCAACACTGCTACGACGAAGTTGTGGTGCAGGTGCTGAGGGCCGTAGCGCACCACGAAAGAAACGATCGACAGCCGCTCGGCGCGGCGGTTGCCCAGGATCTCAATGTTCGGATGCCGCTCCCAGCGCTCGATTGCGCGGTGGATGAACGACTCTTCGCGCTCCCGGATTGCGTCGACTCCGACCTTCTCCTTGAGCTGGAACACGAGGCCGGCGCGTATCGACTCGATGATGGCCGGCGTGCCGCCCTCTTCGCGATGCTCGGGATCAGCCAGGTAGACGTGGTGTTCCGGGTTGACGTAGGCGACCGTGCCGCCGCCCACGACCGCGGGCACCGTGTTGCGCAGCAGCTCGCGGCGCATGAGGAGAACGCCGGGTGTGCCAGGACCGCCGATGAGCTTGTGTGGCGAGACGAAGATCGCGTCCTTGTAGTCGAGCGGTTCGTCGTCGCGGCGCGGGCTCATCTGCACCTCGACGTACGGCGCCGCGGCGGCAAAATCCCAGAACGAGAGCGCGCCGTGGCGGTGGAGCAGGCTCGAGATCGCTTGCGTGTCGGACATGATGCCGGTGACGTTGCTGGCCGCGGAGAAGCTGCCGATCTTCAGTGGTCGGTCGGCGTAGTCCTTGAGACTCTGCTCCAGCTCGGCGAGGTCAATGTGGCCATCGGCATCCTCGTGGATGGTGACTACGTCGGCGATCGACTCGCGCCACGGCAGCTCGTTCGAGTGATGCTCGAAAGGACCGATGAACACGACCGGCCGCTCTGCTGGCGGAATGGCGTCCAGCAGCGAATAACGCGCGGCCAGGTCCGCCGGGAGGCGCAGGTTCAGGATCGCAACGAGCTTGTCAACGGCTCCGGTCGTGCCTGAGCCGGAGAAGATCAACGCGTGCTCGCGCTCGTTGCCGCCTAGAGCCTGGCGCACGATACGACGCGCGTCCTCGCGGAAGCGCATGGTCTGAAGGCCCGTGCCACTGGATTCCGTGTGCGTGTTGGCGTAGAGCGGCATGACCGCCTCGCGCAGATAGTCCTCGATGAAGCCTAGGCTGCGGCCGGACGCCGTGTAGTCGGCGTACGTGACCCGGCGCATCCCGAATGGACCAGCCACGGCCTCGTTATCGCCGATGACCGAGCCCCGGATGAGCTCGATCAGTGTGTCC
>JBBQEC010000085.1:0-9526 GCA_038320305.1 Candidatus Limnocylindrales bacterium
GGCTGGAAACGAATGCGAGCGGTCAAGACCACGCTGTCCGGCCCCAGGTGCATCGTCCGCAGGGACTCGATGCTCACGACAGCGTCGTCGCTTTCGATCGTCTTCCGCGCGTGGTCGACGACGGGGCCCGTGGCGGACTCGCCGATCAGCAACGCCCGACTCTCTGCCGCAAGGAAGATGGCGACGGTCGTGAGCACGACGCCGACCGCGAGTGAGGCCAGGGCGTCGGAGCGCGGATTGCCGGTCAACTCGGCCGCTAGCAGGCCGACAAAGGCGATGACCAAGCCGATCATCGCTGCCGTGTTCTCGACGAGGACCGCAAGCACGGAGGCGTCCTTGGTTTCGAGCAGAGCCCGCCACAGGCTCTTGCCGCTGGGCTCAAGCTCACGCAGCGCTATCACCGAAGACGCGGCCTCCAACACGAACGAGATCGCCAGAACGATGTAGCTGGCAAAGACATTGTCGATTGGATGCGGATCGACCAGATGAGTCAGGCCCTCGTAGAAGGCCAAACCACCGCCGACGGCGAACAACAGCACGGCGACGACGAGCGTCCAAAAGTAGATCTCTTTGCCATGGCCGAACTGGTGCAGCTCGTCCGGCGGCCGGCGGGCGCGGCGCACGCCGATGAGCAGCACGACCTCGTTCGACGTGTCGACCAGCGAGTGGATGCCCTCGGCGAGCATTGCCGAGCTGCCCGTAACGGCCGCGGCGATGAACTTGGCGACGGCGATGGCGAGGTTGGAAAGGAGTGCGCCGATGATCGCCACGGGCGACTCGTGTTCCTTGGCAGCCGGCGCTTCGCTTGCCGGTTGTCCTAGAGTTCGCCGCAGAGTTCGTCGGGCCACGGCGCGAAGTCTATTTACCGTGGCGTGCGCGAGCCCAGAGAGGGAAGGTTCGTGCGTCGTCGAGCGACTCAGACTGGCGCGTCCCGCTCGCTGTGCGCGCCGCTAGTTGGCCCAGTCTCGTGACGAAGGGCAGGCTCGAGGCATTCAGCGACGGTGTTCTCGCGATCGTAATCACGATCATGGTCCTCGAGTTGCGCCCGCCCGAGGGTGTCACGCTCGACGCCCTGGCCCCACTGTGGCCCAAGCTGCTGGCGTATGTGCTCAGCTTCGTCTACCTGGGCATTTACTGGAGCAATCACCACCATCTGTTGCATGCGGCGACGACGATCAGCGGGGCCGTGCTGTGGGCCAACCTCCACCTGCTGTTCTGGCTTTCGCTTGTGCCCGCCGGCACAGCATGGATCGGCCAGACCGGGTTCGCAGCCATCCCCGTGGCGATCTATGGCTTCATGCTGCTCATGCCGGCCATTGCGTTCACGATTCTCGTGACCACACTCGTTCGTGCACCCGGCCAGAATCCCGGGCTCGCCGATGCACTCGGCAGTGACTTCAAGGGCAAGGCGTCCGTGGCTCTCTACGCACTTTCGATCCCGCTTGCGCTCATCGTTCCCGTTGTGGCCGTGCTGATCTACATTCTTGTCGCTGCCCTGTGGTTCGTGCCTGACAAGCGCTTTGAGGGTGCCGAGACATCGAATAGGCTGTGCTGATGAGCGTCACTTATCGATTTCCAGGCGCGCTGCTGACCGAGCGCCAACACAGCGTCCCACTCGATCATTCAGCACCGAGCGGCACCAGGATCACAGTCTTCACGCGTGAGGTAGCCGACCCTGACGGCCTCAACAAGCCGTATCTGCTCTTCCTCCAGGGCGGACCCGGCCACGAGGCACGGCGACCGACGAGCCCGCCGTCAGGTTGGCTCAAG
This sequence comes from Candidatus Limnocylindrales bacterium, assembly GCA_038320305.1. GTDB lineage: Bacteria > Chloroflexota > Limnocylindria > Limnocylindrales > CSP1-4 > JALYGJ01. Next base: position 1,771 of record JBBQEC010000085.1, read on the forward strand.
CGAGCGCTTCAGGACTACCGGGTGCTGTTGCTCGACCAGCGCGGAACCGGCCGATCGACTCCGGTCGGATCCAGTCTGCCGGGCGACTCGCCCGCCGCGCAGGCCGAGTACCTGGCCAATTTTCGAGCCGACTCGATCGTCCGCGATGCCGAGCTGATCCGCCACGAGCTCGGCGTGGATCGGTGGAGCCTGCTCGGCCAGAGCTTCGGTGGCTTCTGCTCGATGACCTACCTCTCATTCGCGCCGGAGGGCCTGCGCGAGGTCTTCATCACGGGCGGGTTGTCGCCCATCGGACGCCCGGTCGACGACGTCTATAGCGCGACGTATGAGCGCATGGCAATGAAGAATCGCCAGTACTTCGGCCGCTACCCCGACGATCGAGCCCGAGCTCGCGACCTGTTTGCCCGGCTCGACGCCGAAGATGTTCGGCTGCCCAGCGGCGATCGCCTGACGTCACGGCGGTTCAGGCAGATGGGCCTATGGCTGGGCTTCTCGACCGGCTTTGAATCTCTCCACCACGTGCTCGAATTGCCGTTTGGCTCGAATGCCTTCCTGCACGACGTCGAGAGCGCTGGCGGCTTCGCACGCAACCCGATCTACGCCACGTTGCACGAGTCGTGTTACGCCGATGGCGCGGCAACGCGCTGGTCCGCCTCGAGGCTGTATCCCGAGCAGTACGACACGGAGGGCTACTTCACCGGGGAACACATCTATCCGTGGATGTTCGACGACGTTGGTGCTCTCAAGCCACATGCAGCCGCGGCGCAGCTGCTCGCGGAGCGCGAGTGGCCGCGGCTGTACGACGCGGACACGCTGGCCCACAACGAGGTCCCGGTCGCAGCCACGATCTACTTCAATGACCCGTACGTCGTACGTCAGTTCGCCCTCGAGACGGCCACTGCCATTCGTGGCCTGCGTCCATGGGTCACGGACGAATACGAGCACAACGCACTCGGCGTGGACAGCAGTCGTCTCCTGGGCCGGCTGATCGACCTCGCACGCGGGCGAGCCTGACTGCGTCTCAACCGCTACTCTGCGCCTGCAATGATGACTCCCTACGGCGCGCCCGCCCTGCGTGCCTGGTACGTGACCACCACCAAGCAAAACGGCTGATCGGCCCCTTCCGCATCTGCGTCGGAGGAAGGGGCGAGACACGCGCGCATCTTGAACGTGCACGACAGCGGCGTGCGCGCAGGTGCGTGGGTCTCGCATAAGCGAGAGGTTGGAGTCGGTCATGCCGATGCCGCACAGGACGTTCGCCCAGCTGGCGAAACGTCGCCTGGTAGGAAAAGAGGGCCGCGAGCGCATTCGCGAAGTTCGGGCGCTGCTGGCCGAGCTGCCCGATTACAAGAACGGTCCGTACGCGGACCTGCGCAAGTCACTGCTCTCCGAGATCGACGACACGCGCGTGCGCGCCAAGGCCGTCAATCGCGATTCGATCGCAGTGCGCCGTGAAGGTGCTGCCCAGATTGCCCTCGTCGGGCCGCCCAACGTGGGCAAGTCTTCGCTGCTCCAGGCTCTGTCCGAGATCCAGATCAAGACCGGCGACTACGCCTTCACCACGCTGCGACCGGTGCCGGCAGTGACCCGTATCGGCGGCGTTCTCGTGCAGCTCGTCGAGATCCCGGGCCTGATCTCGGGCGCGAGCGACGATCGCGGGGGAGGGCGGCCGCTGCTGGGCGTGTTGCGCTTGGCCGACGCGATCGTCTACTGCCTGCGCGCGAATGGCGATCCGGCTGAGCTTGAGACGGTGCTGACGGAGGTCGCGGCAGCAGAGATCGACAAGCCGTTGTTCATCTGTGCGACGCGCGCCGATGAAGCCTCCGACGCCGATATCGAGGTACTTCGGCGGCGCTTCGACGGCCTCGACGTGCTACCGGTCTCGGTACTGGAGGACGAGTCGCTCGACTTGCTGCGTGACAAGATCTGGCAGCTGACGGGCCTCATCCGCATCTACCTGCGCAAGGACGGTGACACGGCGCAGGAGCCGCTTGCACTGACGCCGCCGGCAACTGTCCTCGACGTCGCAGATGCCGTTCATCACGACCTTGCCGCGTCGTTCAGTGGCGCCCGGCTGTGGGGGCCGTCTGCGCGCTTCGACGGCCAGCGCGTGGGCCGCGATCAGAGCGTCCAGGACGGTGACACGGTCGAGATCCTGGCCTAGGAGCCGAGCTCCTCCCGGCGTATCGCGACGATCCGCCGAATCACGTCGTCTGGGAGTGGCTTGTCGGGCGTGAACTGGAGTGTGCCCCTGCCCGTGAAATATGCCTGGAGCTCTGGTCCGAGCTTCTCCATGACCGAGCCACTTGCGGGGAAAAGGCTCAGGTGATCCTTGAACGCCGCGTAGTAGACGAGCACGTGTTTTTGGAGCTTCAGCGCCGGCATGGAATATGAGATCGCGTCGACCGCGTCCGGCGCCTCAGCACGAATGATCTGGCGTAGTGACTCGATGGCCCGGGCCTGATCTGCCGGCAGCTGACCGATGTAATCGTCGATGATCGTCGTGGCCGCAGCACCCGTTTCACCGGTCATTTGAAATGCCTCCTGCGAAGTCGCAGGAGGCACCTTACGCGAAGCGTTGTGAGAACCGGTCAGCCAGCTGCCTTCTTGACCATCTCGGCGATCTTTGTCTCGTCCGCCTTGGTCATCGTGGTCAGCGCGTAGGACGTGGGCCACATTGTGCCCTCGTCCAAGAGAGCGTTCTCCTCGAAGCCGAACGTCGCATACCTAGACTTGAACTTGTCGGCGCTCTTGAAGAAGCACACGATCTTGCCGTCTCGGGCGTACGCAGGCATGCCGTACCACGTCTTGGAGTGGAGCTCTGGCGCGTTGGCAGCGACGATGGCGTGAATGCTTTCGGCCAGAATCCTGTCCGGTTTCGGCATCTCGGCGATCTTCGCCAAGCAGTCCTTCTCGTCCGCATCTCGATCGGCACCGCGCTTGGCCTGGGCCTTGAGCTCCCGGGTGTGCTCGCGCGCCGCGGCCTTTTCCTCGTTGCTCCAACCCGCGCCATTTGCGGCGCTGGTGTCCTTCGTCGGCGTTGCCATCACTTGTCTCCTTTGAGTGTGTCGAGGAGCTGCTCGAGTCGGCCATAGGTGAAGTTGGCGCCCTGCTCGACGGTGGGTAGAACTGTGTCGCGCTGCTCGACGGTGTCGAACAGGGACGTCTGCGTGAAACGCGTCTGCCTCCCTCCCACGTCCTCGAACTCCAGGGTCTCCTTCCAAACCATGCCACCCATCCAGCCGTTCTCGAATGTCTGGACTATGCGTGACGGCGGGTCGACTTCCAGGTACTCGCCCTGGAATACGTATTTGCCTGACGGCCCGTGCCCGCCCAGGAACTTCCATGTGCCTCCAGCCCGGACGTCCATGTGCTCGACCTCGACACCGCCGCCCCACCATTGAGAAATTAACGATGGATCGGTGAAGGCGCGCCATACGACATCGCGTGGTGCATTGAAAACACGTTCGAACTGAACTTCGCGTTCGCTTGGCGTTGTGATCGTGAGTGTCCGCGGCTGCCCGTCGACCGTCATCTGACATCTCCCATTCGTCGTTCGAGCAGATCTGCCATCCGATCCAGCCGCTGCTCGACGGCCTGTCGGTAGTCGGTGATCCATTGCTCCACGTCTTCGAGTCGGCTGGTGCCGAGCTCGCACTCACGGACACGGCCGACCTTGCGCGTAACCACGAGGTCTGAGTCCTCCAGCAGTCGCACATGCTTCTTGACGCCGGTAAGCGTCATCTCAAGTGGCTCCGCGAGCTGGCTGATCGACAGTGGACCACGGCTCAGCCTCTCGAGGATCTGTCGACGCGTTGGATCCGCCAAAGCAGCAAGCGTCCGATCCACCGTCTGATACTGAACCATGCAGTTCAGTATGGCATGAGCCGTCAGACGCTGTCAATCGCTGCCGAACGGGCATACTCGAATGCGTGGACGGCTTGCCTCGACTCCTGGTGATCATTGGCTCGGGCGAGATGGCGACACAGATGGCGCGTGTCCATCGCTCGGTCATCTCTCGGCTGGCGATGGCCCGCCAGACGGGCGTTCCGGTTCGTGCGGCGGTGATCGACACGCCGTACGGCTTTCAGGAGAACGCTCCAGCGCTCAGCGCCGAGGCACTCGACTTCTTCGGACGTCGCATGGGCCTCGACGTCATCCTCGCGTCGCTACTTCGCGCGGACACGGACGCCGTTTCGCGCGAGACCGCTTACGCGCGCGTACGCGACGCCGATTTCGTCTTCAGCGGCCCGGGCAGCCCGTCGTACGCGCTCAGCCAATGGTCCGCGACGGAGATGCCGACCCTGTTCGCCGACAAGCTGCTCAAGGGCGGCGCGCTGATAATGGCCAGTGCCGCTGCACTGACGCTGGGCCGGCTGACCGCGCCGATCTACGAGATCTTCAAGGCAGGGGAGGACCCGCGTTGGCTGCCGGGACTCGACGTCCTCGCGGCCGTTGGCATCAACGCAGCGGTCGTGCCGCACTGGGACAACTCGGAAGGCAGCGGTCACGACACGCGCTATTGCTTCCTTGGCCAGCGCCGCTTCGACGCGCTCGAGCGGTCTTTGCCTGGAGACACGTGCGTGCTCGGCGTCGATGAGCACACCGCGTTGGTGATGGATCTCGATGCCGGCACTGCGAGTGTGCGTGGACGAGGTCGCATAACCATTCGGCGGGCGGGCTGCGAAAGCATCTATCCCAGCGGCAGTGACGTTCCGCTCGAGGCTCTGACGAGCTCAGATACGCGTGCCACGCGCCGTGCCGCGGACGCCAAGCCAGTCGCGGCCTCGAACCTGGCGGCCCGCGTCGTCGCCCTGGAATCCAGCACTGCCCGCCTCAACGGCCGCGCTGCACTCGTCGAGCCACTCGTGAATGAGCTGCTCATGCTCCGCGCGCAGGCGCGCGCCATGGCCGTCTATGAGGTCGCCGACCAGATCCGCGACCTGCTCTCCGGCCTGGGGATCGAAGTGACCGACGCGGCCGACGGAACGAGCGACTTTCGCCTGCCCGACCAGCCCTAGAGCGCCGCCACGGCCGCGCCGAGTCCAATCAGGACCGCGTAGCCGCCGGCTGCGAACACCAACGCCGGAACAACCGCGGCGTACGCAGTCAGACGCTGCCGGTTGTTGCGAGTCAGGAGGAGTGGCACCGCGATGCCCGCGAGTGCATAGAGGATGGAGGCCGGCCTCAATTCCTCTGCAAGGTAGCGGACGATGTAGATGGCCTCCGCGATGAATACGGCCGCCAGGACGCCGATCGAAGCGGCTGCTACGAGGGGAGTGCCATGGCGCCAGAACCAGCCAGCCGGCCCGAAGACCAAGCCGCCTGCGACGGCCGCGACGCCCCACAAGACGAGTGACGACGTCGACCCGCCGTAACCGAATTGGAGCCAGACCATGCTGTAGTAGCCGACCAGGGCGAGCGCAAGCGCCGCCCATGCAGCAATCGCAGCGACGGCCGGCCGACGAGACATTGATCCGATCGCAAAGGCGACGGCCAGCCACGGTGAGATCGAATTGGCGATGGGTTTCAGCACCTCCGGCAGCCACATCTGCCCGAGCTGGGTCACAACGCCCAGGATGAACCCGGCCACGACGGCAATGACGAGGGTTCGTCGCGTGGCATGGCTCACCAGACGTCGCCCGGGCGCCATTCGCAGCTGATCGGTGCCTCGAAGCTGAGATCCACCGGAGAGGTCGGCGTGCGCATGGCCATGATGTAGCCGTCCTCGTCCGGCGTCGGGACCTCGCCGGTATCGGTCCGCACTGAGCTCGGCCCGCGCCAGATGCGCCATCCCAGGCGCTCGTAGAAGCCCTGACTGCCGGTGCCCAGGACTCCGAGCTCGAAATCGCGCGCGATCAGGGTGTCCACCTCGCGCATCAGAGCGGTTCCGTGCCCCTGGCCCTGGCGTGTGGGCGCGGCAGCCACGGCCTCGACGTACCCGGTCCGCACGGGTATACCTGCAACCTGCAGTGCCCGCTCGACGACCGCGGCGTGAGCGACGATCTCGTCACCGACGATGGCGATGAAATGCGTGCCGCCCAACGCATGCTGCCAGTCGTCCTCGCCGAACGCGCCGTCCTCGTCGTGCGCGAAGGCGGCCCACAGCAGTTCGCGGACGGCAGCAACATGTCGCGCAGAAAGAGCGTCAGTCGCCAGTTTTTGAATGGTTTGTTGCTGGTTCACGTCCTGATAATCGGGCCATGAGCAATATCGAGTCGAACAGGGAAGTGGTCACGCTGTTCATCGAGCGCGTCTTCGGACAGCTCGACACTGAGGCCGTTGACGCGCTGGTAGCTGAGGACTTCGAGTCTCACGCATGGCCCTCAGAGGGCAACGCGAGAGATGCACTCAAGGCCGCAACGGCCCGGATGGGCAAGGCACTGATCGACATCAGGTTCACGATCGAGGATCTCATCGCTGAAGACGATCGGGTCGTGGCGCGAGTCACGTCGAGCGCTCGTCAGGTGGGCGAGTTCATGGGTGTTCCAGCGAGCAATCGGACATACAAGATCGACGAGATCCACATCTTTCGTCTGCGTGACGGCCAAATCGTCGAGCACTGGGCGCAGATCGACGCCATGGGCCTCATGAAGCAGCTCAAGGGCGACGACCCAAAGGGTTAACCGCCGATCAAACTCAGCGTCGCGGCCACGGTGCGGATGGCATCAGGCGTTCCGTAAACCGTGTTGCCGAAGGTGAACCCTGAGAAGCCGGCATCGATGAACGGGCGCAGCGCGTCGGCGCACTGCTCGGGCGAGCCGACAGTCATTGAGCTGCGGCGCTCCGGCGGGACGAGCTCGAGAAACGCTTCGCGTTGTGCGTCGCTGCTGACGGGCACGACCGGCGCGCCCATAGTGAGCTCGATCTCGGCCGGGTCACGGCCGATTTCCTCGCAGTAGCCACGCAGAACGTCCGTCTTGTGGTTGAGGGTCTCGAGGCCGCCAGAGGGGAACCAGTGCGTCATGTCGGCATACTTGGCCGCGATGCGCAACGTCCGCTGCTCACCTCCGCCGCCAACCATGATCTTTGGTCCACCGGGCTGAATAGGCCGTGGCGAGTTGGTGATGTTCTGGACGCTTGCCTCGCGACCCTCGAACGTGAAGCGATCCTGGGTGAACATCCCCTTCGCGATGGCGAGCGCGTCATCGAGCCGATCCATGCGTTCCTTGACCGGCGGGAAGGTGTAACCGAAAGCGATGTGCTCGTCCTCATTCCACGCAGCACCAAGGCCAAGGAGTGCCCGTCCACCGGAGAGCGTGTCAAGGGTCGTGACAGTCTTGGCCAACAGGGCCGGATTGCGATAAGTGACGCCGGTGACGAGCGTGCCAAGCCTGACCTTTGAGGTCTCGCGGGCAAGGGCAGCCAGGACGGAGTAAGCCTCCAGCATGGGGGCCTCCTCCGGCCCCACGCCACCGATCTGGTACAGGTGATCCATGACCGTGACGAGAGCGAAACCGCTTTCCTCGGCGGTTCGCGCCTGCTCGATGATGCGATCGAAAAGCTTCTCCGGAGGGCTATCGGGAAACGAGTAGTTGGGCATGTGGAATCCGAACCATGGCTTCATGGCCTGATGCTAATCCCGATGTGGGACAAGGCTCGGAACCGATCACGAAATATGAGCCGCATGCGCTTACGAGCAGGGCAAACGCCGCGATGGTCAGGGCGCGCGCCAGGACTGGAATCCTCAGCGATCGCGCCACGACACGCCCGACGAGTAGGCCCACCAACACGGCACCCAGAACGAAGTTCGCCG
>JBBQEC010000086.1:0-9521 GCA_038320305.1 Candidatus Limnocylindrales bacterium
GCCAGGGGCGCGCACGAGGTGGCGCCGCCGGGCGCGCCGGCGCTAGGTGGCGGCGTGGGTGGCGGCGGTGGCCATCCGGGCCGGGCGGCTAGGCGGAGGGGCGCTCGGCCAGTTCGGGGAGGTTGTTCTCGTCGAGTCCGCGGTCGACCTCGGCCTTGGTCAGCAGCAGTGGCGCTCGGCCGTGGCGGATCGTTTCCTCGGTAATGATGCATTTGCGCACGTCGGTGCGCTCGGGGATGTCGAACATCACCTCGAGCAGCGCCTCCTCGACGATCGAGCGCAGCGCTCGTGCGCCCGTCTTGCGGTTCAGCGCCAACTCCGCGGCGGCCTCTATCGCCCCGGGCGTGAAATGCAGCTCAACCTTGTCGAGCTGCAGGAACTTCTGGAACTGTCGTCCCACCGCGCCCTTGGGTTCCATCATCACGCGCATCAGGTCGTCGCGCGTCAGGGCGGCGAGCGACACGATGACCGGCAATCGGCCGACGAACTCGGGGATTAGGCCGAACTTGAGCAGGTCCTCGGGCATCATCTGCTCGAGCACCTTGTCGCGCTCGAACTTGTCGATCTGAGCCTGCGAGCCGAAGCCCATCGTGCGCTTGCCGACGCGCTCCTCGACGATCTTCTCAAGGCCCTCGAACGCGCCACCACAGATAAACAGGATGTTGGCCGTGTCGATCTGGATGAAGTCCTGGTGCGGATGCTTGCGGCCGCCCTGCGGCGGCACGTTTGCGACCGTGCCCTCGAGGATCTTGAGCAGGCCCTGCTGCACGCCCTCGCCACTGACGTCGCGCGTGATCGACGGGTTGTCCGACTTGCGCGCGATCTTGTCGATCTCGTCGATGTAGATGATCCCGCGCTGGGCGCGCGCGACGTCGAAGTCCGCCGCCTGGATGAGGCGCAGCAGGATGTTCTCGACGTCCTCGCCAACGTAGCCGGCCTCAGTCAGCGATGTTGCGTCCGCGATGCAGAAGGGCACGTCCAGCACCCGTGCCAGTGTCTGCGCCAGGAGCGTCTTGCCCGAGCCCGTTGGGCCGACGAGCATGACGTTCGACTTCTGGAGCTCAACGTCGTCAACGATGTGACCCGCGGCGACGCGCTTGTAATGGTTGTAGACGGCAACGGCGAGGACCTTCTTGGCGCGGTCCTGCGAGATCACGTACTCATCCAGCGCGGACATGATCTGGCGCGGGTTGGGCAGCTTCGTGGCCTGAGGCTTCGCGCGCGGAGCCTCGAGCATCTCCTCCTCGATGATCTCCTGGCACAGGTTGATGCACTCGTCGCAGATATACACGCCCTGGCCGGCGATCAGCTTGCGGACCTGCTCCTGGCTCTTGCCACAGAAGCTGCAGCGGTAGGGAACCTTGGTGCCCTTGCTGCTCGTCGTGCTCATCGAGGAACTACCTTGCCTCCGATTCGGCCGCTCGTCTCAGCCGCGGGCGCAGAGAGTACTCCCAGCGAGAAGAGCCGTTCAGCCGTTTTGGACACCCGATTCACAGCACATTGCAAACGTCAACCTCAGGCGGGCGTCGGCCCTTCTGCCTCGTCTTCGGCTGCCGCGGCAGCGCCTTCGCCACCCAGCATGCCGCGATGCTTGGCCTCCGAGATGAGCGACTGGTCGGGCACCGCGTAGACGTCGTCGATGATCCCGTACGCCTTGGCATCGTCGGGCGACATGAAGTTGTCGCGCGCGGTGTCATTGATGATCTTTTCAACTGTCTGGCCGGTGTGCCTGGCCAGGATGCCGTGGTTGATGTTGATCAGAGCCTCGAGCTCCTTGACCTGGATCAGCACATCCGGCGTGTTGCCGCGGAATCCGCCCGAGCCCTGGTGGATCATGATCCGGCTGTTGGGCAATGCGTAGCGCTTGCCCTTGGCGCCAGCCGCCAGGAGCACCGAGGCCATCGAGGCGGCCATGCCGATGCAGATGGTCGAAACCGGCGCGCGCAGGTACTGCATCGTGTCGTAGATCGCCAGGCCGGCAGTGACGACGCCACCGGGCGAGTTGATGTACAGGCTGATGTCACGCTCGGGGTCCTCAGCCTCAAGGAAAAGCAGCTGGGCGATGATCAAGTTGGCAACATGATCTTCGATCGCGTCGCCCAGGAAGATGATCCGGTCCATCAGGAGGCGGCTGTAGATGTCGTACGCCCGCTCCCCCCGACTGGAGGTTTCGATGACCATCGGGACGAGCATCAGTCGGTCTCCTCTGCGTGGATGTCGTGCATGTCGTGCATGTGGTCGTCCGACTCGAGATGCTGAACGTGGGCGAACTCCGGATGTTCGGTGATCCAGCGGTCGATGAGCGTTTCGACAACCTTCGAGCGCCGCAGGAGCGACCGTGTGTACGTTCGGCCGCCGGCGGATTCGAGATATGACAGGAGGCGAGGGTTTTCGACGTAGCGCCCGCGCGAACGCTCGAGCTCGGCTTCGAGCTCCTCGTCGGTGATCTCGATCTTCTCCTTGTCGGCAATCGCCGACAGGACGAGCAGCGTCTTGACGCGTTTCTCGGCGTCCGGCCGGAACTCCGCGCGTACCTGAGCCTCGTCGCGTTCGGTGACGCGCAGATAGTCCTCCATGCCGATGCCCTGCTCGGCGAGGCGCACCTTGAGCTCGTCGAACATGACTTCCTGCTCTGACTCGATCAAGAGGTCCGGCAGCTCGACCGTGGCATTGGCCACGGCGAAGTCGATGATCCGATCGGCGAAGACGTGCCGCGCGCGATCCAATGCGTTGCGTTCAAGGCGTTGCTTGATCTCCGCACTCAGCGCTGCGAGATCGTCGTACTCCCCCATGGCCCGCGCGAAGTCGTCATCGGCTTCCGGCATGCGCTTCTCGCGCAGCTCAAGCATGCCAACATCGAAGTCGGCCAGCGTGCCCGCCAGATCGGTCTCTTTGTAGTCATCTGGAAACGTGATGGAGAAGGTCTTACTGTCACCTTCACTGAGGCCGACCAGGTTGTCCTCGAATCCCGGAATGAATTTCTCGCGGCCGATGATCAGCGGCATCCGCTCAGTGGAAGCGCCCTCGATTGGCTCGCCTGCGCTGGAACCGGTGAAGCGGATCACCGCGTAATCGTCCGTTGCGGCTCCCCTGCCCTCGACCGGAACGAGCGACGCCTGTTGGTCCTGGAGCTGTTCGATGACTTTATCGACGGCGGCATCGTCAATCGTGTCGATCGTGATCGCGAAGGGATACTCGGCATAGGCGCCGAGCTTGGTCTGCGGACGCACGGGCAGCGTGACCTGGTAGGTCGCACCACCGTCCTCGGCGAACACGGTCCATTCAGGATCCGGGATCTGCAGGACGTCGAGGTCCTTCTCGCGCACGGCTTCGAGCACGGAGCGCTCAAAGAGATGCTCCTTGGCATCGTCGTAGATCGGGTTGGCGGCATCTGGATCGTCGCGCCGCACGCCCAGCGCGCGCTCAAGGAGCGGCCGCGGCACCTTGCCCGGGCGGAAGCCCGGGACCTTCGTGCGTCGCGCAAGATGGCGCACCGATTCGTCCACCTGGCGGCGAACCTGATCGGCCGGAAACTCGACTTCAAGCACGACGGAGGAACGCTCCGCGGGCCGCGTTGTTACCTTCATTTGCCCCGTTTTGGCACTGATCATTGGAAGCACCGAGTATAGGCGCGTGGGGCGTTTTCTCCGTTTCGTCGTGTTCTTCGTGCTGCTCATTGGAGCATTCGTGCTTGTCGTGCTGCCTCTGCTCGTCGGGCCGATTCTGGCCGGCGCGGTGCGCGGTGCAGGGCTGGACGCGGCGACATTGAACGTGTCGGTTGCGCTCTTCGACCCGACGCTGCTGCTCGGCAAGTCACGCAAGGTCACCCTGACTGCGTCGGGCGTGGATGTATCGCCGGCCCATGTGGGCAACCTCAGCCTGTCGCTGGGCAACACGTCCTTCTTCGACAGAACATTCCAGACCGTCTCAGGCGACCTCAGCGACGTAATCGTGTCGGTCAATTCCACGGACGACGTGCATGTCGACGACATCTCTGTTGAAGGACCGGCCAACGCCGCCAGCGCTACGGCTCATCTCTCCGCCGCAGACACCGATCGCCTCATCCGCCTTGCGGGCCAACGAGCGGGAATCAATATCGATGAGGTCACGGTCGGAGACAGTGGCGTCACGGTCAAGATCAAGGGAATCGAGTCGAATGTGCAGCTCACTGTTTCCGGCGGTGCACTGGTGCTCGATCCGGGCGTCGGTGGGGCGATCGTGCTGCTGCAACCGGCGCCGTCGGACCCATGGTCGCTTCAGGAGGCGTGGGTCTCGGCCGATGGCCTCAACGTGCGTGCTCTCGTGGACGTCGCGCGCATCACGAGCAACCTGGGGTCCTGAGGAGTCACCGAATGATGGCTTGCGCCTCGGCTCTTACCCACGATTGGCGCTTATAGACTGGGCCGGGCGAGTGGCGTAATGGCAGCCGCGCTGGGCTTAGGACCCAGTGCCGCGTGAGCGGCGTGTCGGTTCGAATCCGACCTCGCCTACCAACTCGTCCGGTATGCGAACCGCGGCCGGCACCCGGTACGTCGGCCGAATGTCGTCGGGCGAGACGACGCGGATCTCGCCGATCAGGAGGCGCAGCAGCGCCTTGGTGCGGGCGTGTGGCCCTTGGCGCAGGACCTGCCCGAGCGCTTGACTGACCGCCCACGACACGATCGCCGCGTCCACGGGTGCGGCAGGTGACCCCTCGTCCGGGCGGGGGGACTCAGCCAGGCGGGCCTCGATCGCCGCCAGCTGCGTGTGCAGCTCGGCCAGGCGAGCCTGCACGAGCACGGCGTCGAGCTCACCTGCCTCGAACGCGGCGAGGTAGCGCCCGAGCTTGCGGCGCAGCTCGCTCGCCTGCCGCTGCAGGCCCTCTCGGCCGCGCTCGGCGTCGGCCTGTGCCGCCCGTCCGGCGGCGGCCGCTTCGTCGAGCGCGGCGCCCACGAGGCCGGTGTCGGCATAGACCTCGGTCATCTGGGCCAGGATGGCGGCCTCGATCTCTGCCTTGGCGAGGCGCGGCTGATCGCAGCCTGCCGGCCCTCGTTCGGTCCGGCTGGCGCAGGTGTAGTAGGCGTAGCGCACCCCGCCCCGTCCGCGGGCGCTGGCGCCCACCATCGGATGGCCGCAGCGGTCGCACACGAAGTGCAGGGTGGAGAGCAGATAATCGGTCGGATTTGAGCGGCGCAGGGCCGGATCAGAGGCGCGCGCGTCGAGGATGGCCTGGGCCGCGTCGAATAGCTCGCGTTCGACGATCGGCGGCTGGGCCCCCGGACCCCAGACGCCCCGGAAGCTCACCTCGCCGACGTAGGCCCGGTTGCGCAGCAGAGCGAGCACGGTATTCGTGGACCAGCGTCCGCCGGTGCGTGTCGGTACTCCTTGGGCGTCGAGCCAAGCAGCGAGCTGACGCGCCCCCACGCGCGTCTCGACGTAGCGCCGGAAGAGGCTGGCCACCACCGGCGCGCTCGCCGGGTCGGGCTGGAGCACGGTCGTGCCCCGCGGCTTGTGATAGCCATAGGGCGGCGTGCCGCCGCACCATTCGCCGCGGGAGGCCTTGCGTTCCATCCCGGCTCCAATGCGATCGAGCAGGCTGGCCCGCTCGAACTCGGCGAACGAGCCCAGCAGCTGGACGAGCATGCGCCCGGCGGGATTGGCCGTGTCGAAGGGCTCGGTGGCCGAGCGGAAGCCGACCCCCCGGCCCGCCAGCTCATCGATCAGGCCGACGAGCTGGCCGAGGTTGCGCGAGAGGCGATCGACCCGATAGACGAGGAGCAGATCGAAGCGTCCCGCCGTCGCGGCGACTCGCAGTTCGGTCAAGGCCGGCCGCTCCAGGTTCTTGCCCGAGGCCTGATCGGTGAACCGCGCGCTGATCTGCCAGTCGGGCTGGGACGCCACGAAGGCGTCGAGCCGGTCGTGCTGCGCCCCCAGCGAGTAGGGTTGGTTCGTCTCGTCCGTGCTGATCCGGGTGTATGTCGCGACGCGCACGATGTCGCTCATGCCGACGGCTCCGGCTCGGCCACGGCGAGGTAGTCCGCGATCGCCCCGCCGAGCAGCCCGACCGCGGTGCTGGTCTCCGCGGCAGGCAGCGGGACGAGCGTCGGCGGACCGAGGCGGATGGCGCCCACCGTGATCGTTAGGCGCTCGGTCGTCGTGCGTCCGAGATCGAACAGGATGGCCAGGCACAAGACGAGGACGAGGAGCAGCGCCCCGAGCGAACCCTCGGGCCAGCCCACGGTCGGCGTCATTGCGCTCATCGGCCTACCTGCCCCGGCAGGCGCCGCTGGAAGAGGGGCGTGGTGCCACTCCGGAAGGCGCCTTTCGCGCGGTAGCGGTGGGCCTTGTGGTACACGTCGATGCCCGTCGCCGTGGTGTGCTCCGCCCAGTCGTTCTGCGGCACCAGCTTTTCGCACTCCTGGCAGAATGCATGCTGGGGCAGGAGATCGGCGAGGCGGTCGCGCTCAGCCTGCAGGCCGGCGATCTCCTGAGCTGCCCGCCGGATCGCGCCCTGTGCGCCCGTCACGACCGTCGCGGATCGGTCGAGTGCCCGCTGCGTCCGCCGGTGCGCGACGCGCTCGGCCGCGAGGTCGGCCTTGGCCTTGTCCAGCTTGGGCGTCGCCGTACCCGCCGTGCGCTGCGCCGTGGCGAGCGCCTCCGAGCTCGTCGAGAGCTGCTGTTCAAGGCTGGCGACGCGTTCGCGCAGGCGCTCCAGTTCGCCCGAGTCCAACAGCCGCAGGCCGGCGATGATGGCCGCCCGTTTGGTGCGGTGGGCGATGCCCAGGCGATCGATCAGGCCTGAGTCCTCGGGCCCGAACTCGACCACGAAACGGCGCCGGTAGAGGCCGACATCGGGTAGGTCCATGGCCGCTATGGTACATAGATTGACCCAGAGGGTGCGACCGCGTCGTCTTCTTCGACGCGCTTATCGTGTGCCAACCGTTCGCAGGCCTAACCAGCACACGCGACGACCGGCGCCAGCAGCAGCGGCGAGGCGACGAGCAGCTCGTGATCGAGACAAGCTGGCCCTTGACCAGGTACAAGCGTCGGGTTAGCACAACGGGAAAGGCACAGCCGTCCCACGTATCGCGACCGGGCCTCCTACCACCGCGAAGCCCACGACGCGCCCTTTAAGGACTATTCTCGGGACTAGGCGATGACTTTACTGAGAGACATCCAGGCCGCGGCCGCCGACGACTCGATCAGCGCGGCGTCCTTGTTGCGAAAGTGCCAGATCCTCGCCGGGCGACTAGGCAACGTCGAATTCTCGACGTGGGTCCAACACGAGCTCATGGGGTATCCCGCAGACGCCGAGTTGCCGGCGTATCGCACTAGGGTTCGCGGTCAATTGCGCGGCACGCTGGCAAACGCGGCGCGCTGGTACAAGAATGCAGCACTCCCTGAAACGTCGCTACCGGAGGAGTATCGAGAGCAACTGCTGTTCGCGGAATTGAGGCAACCGGTCGCCGAAATAGAACTTCTCTCAAAGGCCAACGACCCGCGCTCCCCTGTGCCCCCTGAACTCTGGGAACCAATGGAACAGCACTACGGCGGCGGCTATCAGCTACTCCAGGCGGAGGTCAGCTTCGGTCGCGGCGCGTTCGTGGCGGCACTGGACGCGGTCCGGACGAAAGCCCTCGCTTTCGCAATCGAGATTGAAGGACTCGACTCAGCCGCAGGCGAGGGCTCTCCCCGGGACGCCTCCCGCGATCGGCTCGGACGCCATTCAACGCGCCTTTGACGCCATCTACGGGCGCTAGCGGCACGTCAACGACCGAGGAGTCTCGCGACCCGCGATTTGGACGGCGGCCAAGCGAGCAGCCTTAACGTGTTCGCGGCGGTCGTGAAGTCCTCAGCACCCGATCTTAATAGGTCCACAGCGTCGGCAGAGAGGCCGTGTCCAGAGCGCAAGCTCTGACGGGCGTCTTCATAGTGCGGCACCAGGAGATACGCGACACCGACCGCTCGAAGCTCGACATCTTTCAGGCACAGCCCGATTTCCGGGAGGTTTGACAGCCAAACGCCGTTCGAGATCGGCCCGGCGTCGTCGCCTCCGGCGAGACTCCCGAGCAGGGTCGCATTCGAACTGCACTCCATGTGGACTGCGCGCGTCGCTGCCCTTGCTTTAGCTGAACGGTCGCGGTCCAGGGCTGCGATTGCTGCGCCAGCGCCTATCAGGGCGCCAACAAGACCGCTAACCGCCGTCAGTCCTGCCGTTACCAACTGGGTATCGTCCACGATGATGATCGTACGGGACACAGGAAACGGTGATGTCGGCTCTTTACGGGTGACGTTCCGCGCAGGACACCCTTTCGACGGCGCGAACCTCAAACTTACGCGAGCCCAGGTTTGCCTCGCCGTAATCGAAAGCGTCGTGGCTGACCTGCTGAGTTCAGATGCGCAGATCCTGCCTGGCGAATTGGCGTCCCATAACGGCAGGGCGAATTCTCAGCGGCAACCACGCTTGCAGCGCCTTGAGTCGCGGCGTCCCTGAAAGAGGTCGTTTTGGCGCCCGCTGTTGGGGCGCCCCGGAGAGACTCGGAGCCCCGAGAGGGACGCAGCGATCCGCTGGCATGGTATTCGGCGTGAGGACGCCATCGGGAGTCGCTTGTCAGTAGCCGGATTTCAGGCGGTTGTCCTTGATGCACAGCATCTGGCAGTTCTCTGGCGTCGTCTTACCACCGGAGTGCCATGGCTTGACGTGATCCGCCTCCATGCCCTCGAACGGAAACGTCTCTTTGCACACGGGACAGACCCCCTTCTGCCGTTCGTATGCCGAGCGCTTGTCTGAGTTGCGGAACTGGCGGAGGTTTAACCACTTCTCCTCGCCAGTCAGGAGGTAGGTATAGATGCCCTTCTTCCGCTCGACTTCGTCGTCGGCCATCAGCGCCCGAACGCGATCCTCAAGCGCAACCGGGTCGAGGCTGGACTGGCCGAATTGGTTGTACAAATAGCCCCAGGCCACGCCCTTCATATCGGCGCGGTATTTCGGGAAGGTCGCCTTCACCCACTCGATGACCTTGACGAAGTACTCCCACAATTCGGTGGCCTTCGCGTCGTGCTGATGCTTCCCCATGTAGTCGTCGATGTTGCCGTCGCTGATCCAACCAATAACCGCTTGCAAGTACTCCTGACGGAGGGCTGAACCGGCGAGGTAGTCGCCCGCCATCGTGTACGCGGGGCAACCGGTCTTACTGAAATGCCGCTTTGCGTCGGACACCCACGAGCCGTGGAATATTGCATTGCGTAGTTCCTGCGGCGTCAGCTTCTCGCCCGCGATGTTGATCGTCTGAAACCAGTCGAGCTTTTCGCTGTTCGCGCCGGTGCAGCGATAAATGTTCAACTCGT
This sequence comes from Candidatus Limnocylindrales bacterium, assembly GCA_038320305.1. Taxonomy (GTDB): domain Bacteria; phylum Chloroflexota; class Limnocylindria; order Limnocylindrales; family CSP1-4; genus JALYGJ01. The sequence continues at coordinate 9,328 of JBBQEC010000086.1, forward strand.
AGTCGAGAATCTGTTTTTGCTCGTCGTCCTGAAGGTTGTAGAAATATCGGCCGGCAACCGAGAAATCACCTTCGACGTACTGGCAGATCGAGATCGTTCGCTGCTGCCCGTCGATCAACTCAAACCCGCCGTCGTCACGGACAGCCCAATACATGACGTTGAGCGGGAAGCCTTTCGTCACCGTCTCGATGACC
>JBBQEC010000087.1:0-9459 GCA_038320305.1 Candidatus Limnocylindrales bacterium
GTGGTGCTGCTCACGGCGAGTTCGCCGAAGACCACGGTCGCATGCTGGCCGGACTTCTGAGGGCGGAACGAGGCGCGAATGCCGGCCGTTCCTGGGCGCAAGAGAGCGGTCGACGTGTCCGTCACCGTGGTCACCCAACCGGAAGGCTCGTCCGTGCCATCGGCCCAAACCTTGACGCGAATAGTGGTTGGGTGGGCGCCGGTAACCTGCGTCCTCATCCATAACCATTCGCCGGGCACGACGTGCATGCCGGGAACGACCGCGAGGCTCACGAGTCTCGTACGGCTATTGTTTTCAACTCGCCGGATGTTCACAAAGACTGTGCCGTCGGGGAAGATGAGCGTCCCCGCTCGATACTCGTTGTTCTGGCTGTGCCGTGCGACTGTCCACACTCCGTAGACGCCGACAGAACTATTCTTGGCGACCTGAACGCGCGTACGCATATCTGTGTCACGAGCCGAGACACTCGGAAGCATCGCCTCGGCGACGCGTTGGGCGGACGTGAGGCTCACGATACCGCCGTGTCCGTCAACCTGGAACGAGGCGACGTTACCGTCAACCTGGTAGCTGCCGCCTTTATCCGCATGACCCCAGCCTGACGACACGTTGCGGTTGAAGTCGTCGCTGGCCAGGGAGACGGGCAATCCGGCCGCCGCGACCGGACGGTAGGCCATGGCGACCGAGAACGATCCGATCGCAAGAGCACAGGAAACGATCATCAAGGGGGAAAACAGCCTCAGCCAATTTGAGCGCGTTTTGGGCTGCCCCGATAGTCCGAACATATGTCGCTTCTCCTGACCAAGTTGGTCCGTGTGGCGGCGGGCTTAACCAGACAGGTCGACGGAGGGCATCGGATGATCAGACCGCTCCGGTCCGATTCACGACAACATCTACGGCAACCCGGCCACCTGCCTTGACAGGCCCTCGGCTTTGCGGCCCCGCCTCGCGACGGGTGTGCCCTTTTTCGGTGTTGCATCGGAATGCTTGGGACTTCCGATCGCGCGGCGAGCATCAGGCCCGGGCGGCGCCGCCGCTAGTGGCGGAAGGTCCGGTCGCCGGTGGTACGACGGCAGGCCGCTGGCACGGGGTCTGCGCGTGTGTGAGGTGCGGTCCGTGCTAGATGCCGCAGTTGTAATTGCCGGCGAAACCCTGTCTGTCTGGGATCACTTTGAACGCAATCGCTTATCGGCCCGTTAGCGCCAACTCACCGGCGACTTCCGCCTGGCATGCGCGTAGCGTCTGCAAAGCGTTCCTTGAATCGTTCACGGCGGATTAGCGACGCGCGTCCGCTACCATCTCGCGGTCTCTCAGCGAGCCGGCTTCCGACCCGCCGGCTGATCGATTCCGTGCAAAGGGTGCGGAGCTGAAACCCAGGAGGATCGAGTGGCGATTGGGACCAGTCTGCCGGTGGGCCAGCGGCTCTACGCCATAGGCGGTCGCCAGAGAGGCCTGCGTCATCTGGGTGCAGGAGTGGACTGGTACGAGTATCAGAACGGTTTGGTCGTGGAGCTCGACGCGGGCACCGGCCAGGCGATCCGGCACCTGGAATACACGTCGCCTCCAGACGTGTGTCCTGACGAGGATGCGACGATTCTTTTCAAGTCCGGTTCGTTGCGCGACGACAAGCTCTACCTATGCACGCAGACCGAAGTCATCGTGTACCGTGTGCCTTCGTTCGAGCAGATTGCGTACCTGTCGTTGCCTCTCTTCAATGATCTTCATCACGTCGTGCCAACCGACGCGGGCACAGTCGTCATCGCGAACACTGGACTGGATATGGTGATGGAAGCGTCACTGGACGGTGACGTTATTCAGACCTGGAACGTGCTGGGCGATGATCCTTGGGGCCGCTTCTCGCCGGACGTCGACTATCGCAAGGTAAAGACCACAAAACCACACCTCGCGCATCCTAATTACGTCTTCCTCGTACACGATGAGATTTGGGCGACCCGATTTGAACTACGTGATGCGATCTGCCTGACGAATCCATCGAAGCGTATAGACATCGGACTCGAGCGCGTCCATGACGGATTCGTTCACAATGACAGGGTCTACTTCACGACCGTTGATGGGCATTTCGTGATAGCGGATCCCGAGCGTTGTGTAGTCGAAGAAGTGATCGATCTAACTGAGATGAGTCCAGAGGGAGTTCAACTCGGCTGGTGCCGATCAGTGCATGTCGATGGGGACTACGCTTGGATCGGCTTTTCGCGCATCCGGCCCACTAAGTTTAGAGAGAACGTTGGCTGGGCGATGCGTGGCTTCAAGCGTGACTTCGGCACTCACCTTGCTCTGTACGATTTGAATCGCCGTGAACGAGTGGCCGAAATCATGCTCGAACCTTTCGGCTTGAACGCAATCTTCTCCGTCTGTCCGAGGCCCATTGACGTGGTCAGCGAGTGACGTGCGACAGCGAGGTGGAACACACGGCATGACCGTCACGCCGCCTCGCAGCCAAACACTCAGTTGGGTGCCCGTCGTTCGTATCAAGCAGCACGCCCCGTCCGACGCAAGTGGCCCGGGCTGGGCGCCTGTCATTGCATTGATCGGCGCGATCGGCCTGCTCGCCTTCGCAATTGCCACCGTCCTCGCGCGACAAAGCCCCGGCGTCGTAGCTCCGCCTACCGCTGACATCCTCTACTGGGCGGCAATCTTCTTGGTCACGGTGCCTGGTGGCGCCCGGCTGCTGTCGACCCGCCCAGCGGGCGGCGAAAGACTCTTCATCCTCGTGGTCATTGGCCTGGGCCTGTACCTGATCAAGATGCTTCACGACCCGACGATGTTCACCTTCTTTGATGAGTTCCTCCACGTGCGTAGCACGGAAGACATCCTGCGCACCAGTCGTCTCTTCGATCCAAGCCCGATGCTGCCCGTGAGTCCCAGCTTCCCTGGCCTGGAGATATCGACGGCGGCGATCGTGTCGATGAGCGGCCAGTCGATCTTCGTTGCTGGAGCCGTTCTTCTTGCGGTCGCGCGCGTTCTGCTTGTCGTATCACTGTACCTATTTTACGTGCGCATCGGTGGCACGGAACGATTGGCTGGAATCGCTGCGTTCATATACATGGCCAACCCCAATTTCCTTTTCTTCGTTTCACAGTTCGCCTACGAGTCGCTGGCGATCCCGTTTGCGGTTTTCGCGTTGTATGTCGTCGCGCGCCGCCAATACGGGGACGATCCGCGTCTCCGGTCATGGCTGCTTGTGGGTTTGGCAATCACGGCGACCGTGATTACGCACCACGTGACTGCGTTTGCCTTGATCGCCTTCCTGGCTCTGTGGGGCGTGGCGGCGCTCGTCTTGGCGCGCCGGGGAACTCGCAGCCGAGCGCCGCTGATGCCGGCAGTGCTGGCCGGCGTGGTGACCTTTGGTTGGTTGGTTGCGGTGGCCGGTATCGTCGTCGGGTACCTGGGGCCCGCGGTCACGGCGGCCGCAAATCAAATTGTGAGTCTGACGCGTGGCGACCAGGCTCGCCAGCTGTTCTCTGCCTCAGGTGCCCCGCAGGCCGAGCTATGGGAGCGAGTGATCGCTTACCTCGGCATCTTGGCCCTGCTTCTGGGGCTCGCCTGGGGTCTATGGGTGATCTGGCGCAGGGGTAACCTCACCGCTCCCGTCGCGGCACTGGCGGTTGGCGCGCTGGCGTATCCAGCCAGCCTCGCTGGGCGACTGACGGAATCGGGAGCGATCCTGTCCGATCGCGCGATGCCGTTTGTGTTCGTTGCGGTCGGATTTGTCGTAGCCGCAGGCCTCGACCGCCGCAGATTTGCTGCCAGCGCGACTACTCCGCCCCTTTCACCGGTTAAAACGCAGGATCCAGCGCGCGGAGCACCCCGACGTTGGAAATCCATCGTGCAACCGGCAATGCTGGTGCTGATCATGGCCAGCGGCGTCGCGTTGTCGTTTCCCGTCTGGGCTCGGCTGCCGGGTGCGTACCTCGTCTCAGCGGATCCACGGTCAATCGAGCCCGAAGGCATCGCTGCTGCGCAGTGGACGGCGGGGCAGCTGGGTCGTGAGAACCGGTTCGTGGTCGACCGAGTGAATCGCCTCCTGCTGGGGGCCATCGGCGACCAACACCCGGTGATTGCCTCGTTCGATCAAGTACGCGTCAGAAGCGCCTTTTTCAGTCCGGAGCTGGGCAGGGACGAGATCAAGGTTTTGGGCGACGCGCAGATCGACTACGTGTTGACGGACCAGCGCCTCAGCTCGGCCCTCCCCGTCGTGGGTGTCTACTACGAAAAGGGTGAGATCAGCGGCGGCCGGTGGACGGAGCCGATCGCACCCGAAGTTTTGGCCAAATTCGATGGCGTGGACGATGTGTCGCGCATCTTTGATAGCGGCGACATCCAGATCTACGACCTCAGGACCCTCACCGCACGATGAGCCCATCGGTACGGAACGAGGTCTTGGCCATCTCGGTGGTAGCCAGCGTTGGCGCGCTCGCCGCGGTCGCATCCGGCATCGATCCGACAGTCCGGCTCGTGCTGGCGCTGCCCCTGGTCGTTTTCGTCCCGGGGTATGCCCTGATACGCGCCGCAGCGCCCGCCGCCCCACTCTCGCCCGTGGCAGGTTTCGTGTTGGCCCTGGGGGCGAGCATGGCGTTGACCGTTCTGGGCGGACTGTTCCTGCAGGTGACGCCAGCGGGCATGACGTCCGCCAGCTGGGCTGACCTCCTGTTCCTGATCAGCATGTTCTCGGCGATCGTGCTGGCGTGGCGCAGCCGGCACTTGGTCCCCGACTCGGGCCCTCGCGGTCCGAGTGTCGTCGACCTCGTCAGGTCCGGCGAGCGCCGGACGATCGCCGTGTATGGATCGCTCTTCCTGGCCTCGGCGGTCATAGTCGTTGCGGCCTTCGGCGTGGCCATCTACGGCTTCGATAACCAGCCCCGGCCCGGCTTCTCCCAGCTGTGGATCCTCCCTGCAGGCGACCAGGCGACGGCGACGATCGGCATCGACAACGACGAAGGTCAGGCGATAGACGTCGCGCTCACCTTGACGCTTGGCTCAACGGTAGAGGCAGAGTGGCCGTCGATCAACCTCGCCGATGGCGCACGCTGGCAGGAAACGGCGGTGGTGCCCGGCTTTGCTACGGGGGATCAGCCACTCGTGGCTACGCTCACACGAGTCGGCTTCCCCGATAGCGTGTACCGATACGTCACACTCTGGCCTTCAGCACAGCTCCCCACGTCTTCATAACACGGGCATAGTTGCGGACGGGGCTCGCGAGGGCGGCTCGTCTTGCTATCTTGTGCACACGGCACGTGACCCTGGCTGTCTGAGGCCACGTACCAACCTGACGAGGTTTGCTACGCGCCTCCACATACATGCACTTGCCGCGCTGCTGGCCGCGCTGCTTCTAACAGGTGCCGCCGTTGCTCCTACGGCTAGCGCCGTTCAAGCCCAGGCGATGATCGTGGTGCTCCGCTCGAGTGCGATCCGCTCGGCCGGCCTGGGCGATGCAGTGGCGGGCGTCTTGGCTGACAGCGAGGAAACTCGCACGGTCAGGCCGACACACATCTATCGATCCGCGCTGACTGGCTTCGCCGCAAACCTGACCATCGATCAGCAGCAGGCCTTAGCCGCCGACCCGCGCGTCGACGCGATAGTTCCTGACGAGGAGATCCACGTCGCCGACGGCGACGCCGTCGGCGCCTCGACTCCCAACCCCAGCTCGACTCCGAATCCCAGCTCGACTCCCAACCCCACGCCCACGTCCACGCCCAGTCCCACGCCCACGCCCAGTCCGACGCCCACGCCCAGTCCGACGCCCACGCCCAGTCCGACGGCCAAGCCGCATCCGCCGCTGCCCACGCCAGGTCCGGATCGTCAGATCGTGCCGACCGGAATGGAGCGCATCGGCCGGCCATCGCTTGCAGGCGCCCGCCTGACCGGCGACAACGAAAAGGCAGACGTCGATATCGCGATCGTCGACACGGGCGTCGCTGAGCATCCTGATCTCAACGTCGTGGGCGGCGTCGATTGCACTAATTCGCGAATCGGCTGGCACGACAACGAGGGCCACGGCACGCACGTGGCCGGAACGGCCGCTGCCAAGGACAACGGCTTTGGCGTCGTTGGCGTCGCGCCGGGTGCGCGCATCTGGTCAGTCAAGGTTCTCAACGCGCACGGCTACGGCCGTGTCAGCTGGCTGCTGTGCGGTATCGACTGGATCACGGCCGAGCGCGACGGAGATACGCCGCTGATTGAAGTAGCCAACATGAGCCTGGTGTTCCACGGGGTTGGGCGCCATGCCGACGATGGCAATTGCGGCATGACCAACCACGACGCAGTACACCGGGCGATCTGCGCGTCATCAGCGCAGGGCACGATCTACGTTGTAGCGGCCGGCAACTATCACCAGGACGCCTCGCGCTACCGACCGGCCGCATATGACGAGGTCATCACAGTCAGCGCGCTGTCCGACTTCGACGGCAAGCCGGGAGGTCTGGGTTTCCACTCCCAGGCGTGTCCACCGAGCTATTCAAGCGACCACGACGACGTTCTTGCCAAATTCAGCGACTACGGCCCGGACGTGGACATCATGGCTCCGGGAAAGTGCATCTGGTCCACGTACAAGAACGGCGGCTATAAGGCGATGTCAGGCACGAGCATGGCCACGCCGCACGTCACCGGAGCGGTCGCGCTCTACAAGATCGCCCATCCGGACTGGTCTTTCGCCGATGTGCGCCGCGCGCTGATTGACTGCGGCTCATCCAGCTGGCGATACCAATCCGATCGCGACAAGCAGCACGAGCCGCTGCTCGATATCTCACGCCTGTGCTGAGCGACACGGACTAACCGCGCGCGTCATCTCCTGCCAGATCCAGTCATAGGTCTGTCTCATGCCGTCGACCAGGCGCACGGACGGCTCCCAGCCCAGCTTCTCGCAGATGAGCGTGTTGTCGCTGTTACGACCACGGACGCCCTTCGGCGCGGCAAGGTCGTAGCGACGCTGGAGCTCGACCCCGGCAATCTGCTCAACGATCGTGACCAGCCCATCAATCGACACGAGCTCGGACGAACCGATATTGAGCGGCTCGCTGACGTCACTGTCCATCAGCCGAAGAGTGCCCTCAAGGCAGTCATCGATGTAGGTGAAGCTGCGCGTCTGCTGGCCATCGCCCCAGATCTCGATCTCGTTCGAGCCGCTCAGCTTGGCCTCGATGACCTTGCGGCAGATGGCCGCGGGCGCCTTCTCCCTGCCGCCCCGATAGGCGCTCAAAGGCCCGTAGATGTTGTGGAAGCGCGCGATGCGTGTCGCAAGGCCGAAGTCCTCGCTGAAGTGGCGGCACATGCGCTCGGAGAAGAGCTTCTCCCAGCCATATCCGTCTTCTGGATCGGCCGGGTAGGCGTCTGTTTCCCTGAGCGGGTGGCCATCCTCTTGGTGCTGTTTGTCGGCCGCGTACACACACGCCGAGGACGCAAAGAAGTAGCGCCGCACGCGAGCGTCCCGAGCAGCCAGGAGCAGGTGGGTGTTGATCAGCACCGAGAGCATGCAGTCCGCCTTATGGGTCTCGATGAAGCCCATGCCGCCCATATCCGCCGCGAAGTTGAAGACCCGATCGACTCCCGCGACGGCCGACGAGCAAGCCTCGCGCAGGCTGACATCGAGGTGCAGGTTCTCGACGCCGAGATGAACCTGATGCCACTCGGCAAGGGGCTTGTTGTCGACGGCGCGCACATTTGCGTGACCGAGCTCAAGGAGACGACGCACAAGGTGCCCACCGATGAAACCACCGGCGCCGGCGACCAACACGGTGCCCTCAGCGCTCACAATCGTCTCCGCAAGAGCGCCCCATTGAAGACCGTTTCGAACTCGTCCGCGATGTGTGCGACATCGAAAGTCCGCAGCGCATAGTCCCTCCCGTCCCGAGCCAGCCGATCGCGAAGCTCTTTGCTTCCGGCGAGCTCGCGCGCCGCCGCCAACCAATCATCTACTGCCCCGGGCTCGACGACAACACCGCCACCAGATTCGAGCAGCACCTGGGCGGCGAGATTAGAGCGCGGAATGCTGGCCAGGATCGCGCGCTCGGCACACAGGTAGCTGAGCACCTTGGATGGCACCGAGTAGGCACCGCCCTCCCGGTCCAGGATCGCGACGAGGACGTCGGCCGTGCCCAGCACCTCCGCTAGGCGCTCGTAGGGCTGACTCGGCAGAACGAGGATGTTGTCCAGCGAGAGGCGCGATTTCTCCGCGGCGACGAAGGCTGCGCCTGAACCCTCCGCAACCACGACCATCGCCGCGTGGGGCAGTGCTTGGGCGATTCGAACGAGCGCGCCGGGCTCGTGCTTCAGGCCAAGCGATCCCGCGTACAGAAACACGAGGCGATCGGCGAGGTCGTGCTCGAATGCCCAGTCGTTGCCGCGCGGAACGGGAACCAGCTCGTCGAGCGGAGCCCAGTTGGCGATCACGGCGACGCGCTCCGCGGAGACGCCATAGGCAAGCAAGGGGACCGTGAAGACCGGCGCGACGGCTACGACCGCGTCCGAGGCGACCAGAGATGACCGCTCGAGCCAAAGTAGGGCACGCGCCGCGGGCGCAGAGATCACGCCGAACCTGCGCCTCAACTTGCGAGTCTGGGAGACGCTGATGCGGTCCTGCATCCAATACACGAACCTGCCGCCGGCTCGATGCGTTGCCCGCAACAAGCTGCGCTGGATGATCAGGGGCGTATTCGATGACAGGACGATGTCCGGGCGGGTCGCATCGACCAATGCGGCCGCAGCCCGACTGTAAGCTCGCTCGTGCCGCAATCGGCGCAGCACACCTCTGCGCTGGGCAGCGCGGGGGCCGAGCACGATGGGATTGAACATGAGCCCATCCGGATCGCTCGGCAGGCGCTCGAGGGCGCCAGCGCGACCTCCGACCTTCGATCGGTACGCATGCCACACCTTGTGGCCGCGGCGCGCCAGCTCACGGCTCAACTGGGCCTGGAATGGGTGGCCTGCGTAGTCGTGAACAAGGATGCGCATCGGGCGCAGAGGATCGCACGCGAAAGCGCGATCATGGCGCCGTGAGAGCACATGGCTGACAACAAGGTTGCGACGATGAGCGACGCGATCAGTGAGCTGGTGCGCGACGGCGATTCCGTCGCGATCGAGGGCTTCACGCACCTCATTGGATTCGCCGCGGGACACGAGATCATTCGCCAGCGCAAGCGCGACCTGACCCTGTGTCGCCTGACGCCGGATCTGGTCTACGACCAGATGATCGCCGCCGGCGTCGCGCGCAAGCTCGTCTTCTCGTGGCTTGGCAACCCGGGTGTGGGCAGTCTGCATGCCGTGCGTCGGGCGACCGAGTCCTCCCCTCCCCAGCTCGAGCTGGAGCCCACGCCGGCCAGGCCCGTGACCTCGGTCATGCCGGTCGCATGCCGCCACCCGACGGGCGTCGGGTGACCAGCACGATGATCGAGCCGAGGGCGCCGATCACGAACAGCATCGTCGCGATCGTGCGGATCAGGGCCGGCC
>JBBQEC010000088.1:0-9451 GCA_038320305.1 Candidatus Limnocylindrales bacterium
CTCGTGCCGCCTCGTTCTCCTCTGGGCTCAGTACGGCGGCACAGGCGTCGCGCAGGCCCGCGAGCATGGCGATGAAATCGAGCATGGGGATCTTGCGGCGCCGATATATGGGCACCAGCCATTCGCCGTAGCTGACGACGTATGCGTCCTCGCCCGTCTCGAGCGCCCGTGCGAGCTGTTCGATGTGCCGGTCGAAATCGCGCAGGATGAGCCGCAGCTGAGTGTCGTCGTAGCGGTCGTCGAAGCCCGGCGCGATTCGGATCGTCTCCTCGAGTGCCACGCGCGCGAGCCGATCGCGGCTCGCGCGCAGATGCGCCGCAGCCGCGGGCATTCCAGCGGTGGCATCGTCGGGCGGCAGGCCAAGACTCGGATGGTGCATTCGGCAACCTAGTCTATCGGGTGTGAATGCCCGCTCGACTCCTCGCGCCATCGCATTCGGCATCGTGTCCGCCTTGGGCGTGATCCTGGTCTACGGCCTTCTCTCGGAGCCGCTCGAGCTAACCCTCGGCCTGCTCGCCGTCTCTTTCTTCGGGGGCTGGATCATCGGCAACTCGATCGCGTACGGCGCCTGGTCCAATAATCCGCACGATACCGACCGGCCGATGCAATGGTTCGCCCTCACGATCAGCGTGGGCGCGTGGGTCGGTGCGCTGATCCTCGCCTTCACGATCAGTCAGGCGCTGATCCCCGATCCAACATTCCCGCTCAGCAGCCGACTGAACGTCAACGATTTCTTCACGTATCTGCTCGGACTTGAGTTTGTGCCCGTCATCCACGTCATCGCGTTGGCGCTTCTGGCGATCATGGCGTGGCGCGGGGCGCGATGATCAACATATGCTGAGAGTCGAATGTCCAAGCTGCTGATTGCCGTCGTCCAGTCCGATGACGCCGGCCAGGTCGTCGACGCGCTACGTAGCGCGGAATTTCGCGTCACGCAGGTGAACTCGCACGGTGGTTTTCTTAAAGCCGGCAACGTGATGCTCTACGTGGGCGTGGAGGACAACAAGGTTGCCGACGCGATGCACCTCATCGAGGAGAACTGCAGATCGCGTACGTTCAGCCTGCCGCCCGAAGTGCTAGGCGGATTGGAAGAGAACTGGATGCCGGCCGAGGTCACGCACGGCGGCGCCACGGTCTTGGTCGTGCCGCTCGACGAGATCCGGCGGATCTAGCGTCCCCTGTCGGTTCAGGCCCATGCAGCCAACATGACTGGCCAGTCACGCTGGCTGACTTAGCCCTGGGAGACGTCAATCAGTCCGGCGTCTCGCCAAGAAACGGCATGTGGTCCTGGGCCGCCTTGAGGCTCATCTGAAGCGCCGCGGTCTTCTGTTCGGCCACGCCACGCACATAGGCGGCCTCCTCCTCTGCAGTCATCTGCCGGCCTCGGATCTCATTCGACCGCCCGACCGTCAGCCAGACCAGGTGATAGCGGTCCATTGAGCCCCACGCGACTGACAAAAGCTCGTCGGACAGCTGCAGCCAGGTGCGCAGCGCAGGCAGGCTGGGTTGCTTCTGGAGACGCTCGCCCTCATGAACCAGGCGCTGGGTTTGCTCGATCAACTCATTTCTCGTCATCGCGGGTTATCGTCCCACGATGACCGCCACTTCCGAGAAACCCGCTGCCGACCCGGAGTCGGCAATGCGGGTGCGCGAGGATCCGACGCGCCTGGACGATGCATTTGCCCGCTTGGGCGAGCGGGTCCGTGAGGGCGCGCTGCCTGCGGCTGCCCTTGCCATTGGCGATGGCGAGGGGATGATCCGGTCTGAGACCTTCTCGTCAAAGTCGAAGCCGATCGACCCGAACAGCAACTTCTTTCTGGCGTCGGTGACGAAACCGATCATCTCGACGCTGTTCATGCAGCTCGTCGAGGAAGGACGCGTTGGATTGCACCAGCCGATCGCCGACTTCGAGCCGCGTCTGCGCGACAAGCTCGACGGTCACGAGACGATCACGCCGTGGCACGTGATGACGCATACGTCAGGGCTCGACGATTTCGACCCGCGCGACATCGGACGCAAACGACCGAGCGGCGCGGACATGACGACTCACGTGATCGAGTCGCCGCTCCGCTTCGAGCCGGGCACGAGGTGGGAATACGTCAGCGCCTCGTTCTACCTGCTGACATTGATCATCGAACGTCTGACTGGCGAGGGCTACCGCGAGTTCCTAGACGAGAGACTTCAAGGGCCACTGGGCATGCACGCGACGTTCGATCCACGCCGCGCGGGCCGGCCCATCGTCGCCGTTCACGGCATTGGCGTCGACTCGTTCCTGACGAGGTACCTGGTCCTGCGCTACATGGCCCGCGCGGCCCTGCCGGGCGGCGGACTCTTCGGCACGCTCGACGACATGGCCCGCTTTGGCGCGGCACTGCTCCGGCCGCGCATCGTTAGTGGCAAGCATCTGCCGTTACGCGCCCAGACGATCGCCGAGATGGCCGAGGATCAGACCAAGGGCGAGGTTGTGGGCAAGCACGACGACGACGAGGTCCCTGTCCACCATGGTCTTGGCTGGGGCAAGCCGACGCTGATGCGTGATGTGCCCGGTTCGAAGAACGTCTTCTCGCACGGCGGCGCGAGTGGCACGCGGCTGTGGGTCGACCCTGATGCGGGACTCGTCTTTGTCTTCTTCACCAATCGCTGGGCGTCAGAGCGCAGCGTCGAGACCGAGGCGCTGCGCGGCACGTACGAGGCACTGCGGCCTTAGGCGACGTCGCCCTCGTTGCGCGCGAACTTGCCCAGCTGCTCATGACATTCGGCGGAATAACGATCGACCTGGCGTACGAGCCACGGCTCGACGCGCGAGCTGTCCTCGATCTCGAGTTCCTCACCGCGCTCGCCCTCGTGCAACTCGAAGCCGACGGACGTTCGAAAATCCGCGAGCCAGTTCGACTGCAGTTGCACCGCGACCGCGGCCACGACCGAACGCGTGAACGACCAATCCAGGTAGGCAGCGTTGAGCTGATCGACCATGTCGCGCAACCGCACGGCCTCGCCCCTGGGCAGGCGCGCAATGAGATGAGCGACGCGGAGTGCCGCGAAAGGATCGCCCGACTGGGCCACTGTGGGTGGTCGGATGTTCGGATCGGGCAGCGTCGGGACGTCGCGCAGTGAAAGGCTCATGCGCAGGTCAGTCCGTGGCGCGTGGCGCCAGGCGCAGCGTCGTGGCCAGGATTGATGGTCGGAGCATCCCAGGCAGTGAGGCGTCGCCGGCGTACTTGAGTTCGAGCTGGCGGCTGGCGCGAGCGACCGAGCGGTCGTCCGTAGCGTCATGGACCGCTACCGGGACGCGAATGCCGTCGACTATGAGCGCCACCTGCGCCTTCGGATCCGTCGCCGACTGATACCAGTAGCCGCGGTCGCCGCGCCACGAGCGCACGAAGACATCTGCTCCATCGACCATGACCCAGATCACGGTCCGGCGCGGCGTCCCATCTGGCAGCGCGGTTTCGATCTCGACCTCGCGCCCGTCGATAAGGCGGCGCAGGGTCGCGCTGTCGAAGGTGCCTGACTGAGCGTCCGCGTCCAACAAGGTCTAGTACATCGACTCGAGGCCGAGCATGTCGCCCAACCCCAGCGTCGCCTCGTTGTAATCGCACGGCCCATCGAGATACGTGCTCATCGTCAGTCGGCCGTGCTTCTTCTCGCCGACGTGGCCGAGGCCGAACACGTGGCCGGCCTCATGCGTGATCGTGGCCTCGAGCATTGGCATGTTGCCGTGGCAGCTGGACAGCGACAGCGCCCACGACTCACGGGTCGTGATCCGCATGTCCGCCTCAACGATCTTGCCGCCGTTGATCCAGTAACACGTCACCGCAAGGACGCCGAAGTCGAGCTTCCCAAAACCAACCACGTTGTGACCATCGCGCTTGTTGCAGTTGGGCGAGCGGGACGTCGTGCCAAGGTACTGGTGCGTGGCGCTGATGCTGTCGGCGCGGCTGCAGTCGTTGTTCGCGCCGGTCACGTTGGTGAACGACTTCTGAAGCACGTTGGCGACAGATGTCCTGTTCAGTCCGGATGGCGCGCTGGTGGCCTTGAACGACCACTTGTACGTGCCGGTCTGCTTGCCACCGAGCGTGTTGAACGCGTTGTCGTTGCATGGCGGCGGTGAGATGCCAACGTTGATTCCGGTGGTCGCCGCCGCCCGCGCCGGCATTCGGATCTCGTCAACGACGAGTCGGGTCGACGACGCGACGGCCGCTGGAGCGCCAAGGGCAAGGAGAACGATCAAGGCACCCAAGAGGGCAATCGAACGGCGAAGCGTGGACACGGCGACCTCCGGAAACTGAGCTGCAAACGGCGTGCGAAGGATAGTCGGCCGGTCGGCTAAAGGAGCTCTCCGTGGGCCGATGCGGTCGGCTCGCCATCGCGCGGACGCGGCTCCTCGCCCGGCGCAAACTCCTGCTGGGGCACCGCGGCGGCCGTGGCCGTTAGCACAGGCAGCGGCTCCCGCGCCGTGCCCTCGATCGCCCCTACACCGTATGGCGTCCATTTTTCCGCTCGCTGGAGGCGATGCGGCTCGGTGTTGCCGCGCTGATGCACTTCCTCGAAGCCACGCGGCTCGATCCACATCCGTTCGCCCTCGAGCAGGCCGAGCACGCCCGACTGGCCTGGCTCCGACCGTGCCTCCTGGCACGACTTGCATGCCGCGCGGTCGTGTTGCTTGTACTCGAGCGGCTCCTCGTAGGTCGTGATGTAGCCCTCGTAGTTACGTAGCACGACCTTGTGGTCCGAATAGCTGATCAGATAGTTGGGCATGATCGGGATCTTGCCGCCGCCGCCTGGAGCGTCGATGACGTAGGTGGGGATCGCGTAGCCGCTGGTGTGGCCGCGCAGCCCTTCCATGATCTCGAGGCCTTTGCCCACCGGCGTCCGGAAATGGCCGCTGCCCTCGACCAGATCGCACTGGTACAGGTAGTACGGCCGCACGCGTATCTCGACCAGCTTGTGGACGAGTTCGCGCTGGATGTTGACGCAGTCGTTCACACCCGCCAGAAGAACCGACTGATTACCCACCGGAATACCCGCGCGGGTGAGGCGGTCGACCGCCCGGGCGACCTCCGGGGTGATCTCCTGCGGATGGTTGAAATGCAGGTTGATCCAGACGGGGTGGTACTTGGCGAGCATCTCGCACAGGTCGTCGTCGATTCGCTGCGGCAGGAATACGGGGACGCGCGAGCCGATCCGGATGATCTCGATGTGCGGGATCTCGCGCAGGCCGCGCAGGATCTTCTCGAACAGCTTGGGCGCAAGAGTCAGGCCGTCGCCGCCGCTGATCAGAACGTCGCGCACCTGAGGCGTCCGGCGGAGGTACTCGAGTTGCGCCTCATGGTCGCGTGAATTGAAGTTCTGAGTCGGATCGCCAACGATGCGCGACCTCGTGCAATAGCGGCAATAGCTGGCGCACTGCGTCGTGACGAGCATCAGCACCCGATCCGGGTAGCGATGAACCAATCCAGGTACCGGTGAGTGGCGGTCCTCGGCGAGCGAGTCCTCCATCATTCCCGTGAATGCGGTCGCCTCACGACCGAGGGGGATGACCTGGCGTCTGATCGGATCGTCGGGATCGTCGGGATCAATGAGCGAAATGAAATACGGCGTGACGTCGACGCGGAACTTGTCCGGCGCGCTGAGACCCTCGCGCTCTTCCTCGGTCAGGTTGAGGATCTTCTCGATCTCTTCGAGGTCATTGACCCGATTCGAGAGCTGCCAGCGCCAGTCGTTCCATTTCTCATCGGGCACATCAGCCCACATCGGCGCGCGCCGGCTGACAGCCGGCTTGCCATCCGCACCAAGCCTGCGCGCCGGATCGCGCAGGTTAACGAAAGGCTGTTCCTCGAGCGCGAGCTCGGGTCGGGTTTCGACGGTTATTTCGAGCGCCTCCATGTCGCGACCGACTGCATACGTTTTATGCAGTCTGGATAAGTGCGGATGATAGCGCGCTCGGGGGCCGGGTGGCACACCGGTCAAAAGTCCTGTGATCTTGAGCGCGCCGCTGCTAGACTCGCGGTCAATGGACCGCACGATGGAACGCTGGAAGCGGCTCGCGATCCTCGTCGCCCTGCTCACTTTCGGCGGGGTGCTGATCGCACTCTATGGTCAGTTCCAGCAGTTGCTGCTGCACCCGCTCGCCTTCTTTGGCGCGGTGTTCCTGGCAGTGATCTTCTCTCTGGTTATCCTCCGCGTCGCGCTCGTGCCCGAGCAGCGCTACGTGCCGTGGGTGAAGGCCATCGGCGGCCCGAACGGCCGCTGGTTCTTCCTCATCCTGATCCTGCTCTGGAGCGCCGCGATGGCCTTCCTGGCCAGCCTCGGATGGGGTCCTCAGCAGACCGGCGCGCCGGCTTTCCTGGGCCTGTTGATCGGCATCTTCATCTTCATGGGCTTCATCTGGTCCGTCATCGGCGAGTAGCCGTGGCGGCCCTGGAGGCGCCGTGAGAACCGTTTCGATTTCGTGGGACCAAGTGGCGGGCCAATTCACCGCGCTCGGCACGAACGTCGATCACCCGATCACGATCAACGCTCCACGTCTGGAGTCAGAGACGCGCGGCTCGACGGGTTTCTCAGCGACGGAGCTGCTGCTCGCGGCGGCCGGGGCTTGCGCGTGCTGGGACGTGGTGGAGATCCTGCGCAAGCGCCGCGCTTCGGTCTCCGCGCTTGAGGTGGCGGTCGAGGGCACTCAGGCGAACGACCCACCTTGGAGTTACGTGCGCGTTGCGCTGCACTTCCGTGTCGTGGGCGACGGCCTCACATATCCGGTGCTGGCCCGTGTCGTCCGGCTGAGCGTGGTCCGCTACTGCTCGGTGATCAACACGATTGCGGCTGCGGCCGCAATCGAAGCCACCGTTGAGCTGGTGGCTGCGGATGGCTCGACCACGGGTCGGCGCTCGATCGAGCTCGCCATTCCGTCATCGCCGAGTGTCGAATCCGGCTTCACCGCGTCGGATCTGGCGGCAATCGGCATGGCCGAGCCCCTCCTCGACGAAGCCGACGAGTAAGCGCCCAAGAAATCCCGTGGCCGAGGAATGGTACCGGTAGCGGGGTTCTTGTTACTGGGCGATACTGAGTTTTAGTGAGCATCTTCCACCGCGTCGGCCTGTTCGCGGCGCGGTATCGCTATATCGTCATCGCGGCGTGGGTGACGCTGCTCGTGATTGCTGTCCCATTTGCGCCGCAGCTGCCCGGAGCCCTGCGCTCGGGCGGCTTCACGCTCGATGACCTCGAGGCATCCAAGGCGCGCCAGGCGTTGGCGGCACTCGACGTCCCACCGAGCGCCATGGTCATCGTCCTTCAGAGCGAGACCGACGCGCGCGCCGGGGAGCCGGCTTTCGAGGCGGCGACAGCAACAGCCCTGGCCCGCGTTCCGCAGGCGCAGCACGTCACGGGATTGCTGATCCACGTCCTCGCGCCAAGGCAGGTGAGTGCCGACCGCAAGACGGTCTACGAGATCGTTACGCTCGATCTGGCGCCCGACGATTCGCCCCTGGCGCTCAAGCCGGTTGAGGACGCGGTCACGCCGGTTCCGGGCCTGAAAGAGATGCTCGCGGGCGGCCCGGCGTTCTACGGCGACATCCAGGTCCTCTCGGAGAACGACCTGCGCCGGAGCGAGGTCATCTCGCTGCCGCTTGCGGCATTGGCGCTGCTGCTCGTTTTCGGCAGCGTCGTCGCCGCCGGCGTGCCAATAGTTGTCGGCGGCACCGCGGTGGTCGTCGCGCTCGGAGGCCTCTACTTCGTCGCCCAGCAAACGGCGCTGAGCATCTTTGTCCTGAACCTGGCCACGCTCCTCGGATTGGGTCTCGGCGTGGATTACGCGCTACTGCTCACGAGCCGCTTTCGCGAGGAGCTCAAGGCGCGCGGAGGCGGCCGACTCGCGAGCGGAGACATCGATCAGGAGTCGGTCAACGACGCCGTGGCGGCCACCGTCGCCACGGCCGGACGGGCTGTCTTCTTCAGTGGCTTGACAGTGCTGCTGGGCCTGATCGGGCTCGTGCTGTTCGAGTTCATGGTCCTGCGCTCGGTCGGTATCGCCGGCGCTGCGGTTGTGGCCCTCGCTGTGGCCTCGGCGACGACCCTGCTGCCCGCCGTCCTCGCCACGCTCGGACCGCGTGTCGACGCCTATCCGATCAACCTTCGCCAGCGCATCGCGAGGTTGCGCGGACGGCCGGCACCGCCGCCTGCCACAGAACGCGAAGGCGCATGGGGTCGACTCGCCCGGCGCGTGATGGATCACCCCGTGCTCGTCTTCGTCCCCACGCTGTTGCTGCTGGTCGTGCTGGGATCGCCGTTCTTGCACGCTCGCTTCAACGCACCTGATGCCTCGATCCTGCCGCCCGGAGTCCCGAGTCGTGCTGCATTCGACCTGCTCACGAGCAACTTCGGCGAGGGCGAATTCGCGCCGCTTGTCGTTGCCGTCACGACCAACGGACGCGTCACCGATCCGGCAAATGTCGCGTTGCTCTATGACTACTCGCGTCGTCTCGCTGCGGACTCGCGCGTCAGCCGCGTCGAGGGCTATGTCAACGTCGATCCGCGTCTGAGTCTCGATCAATACCAGTTGCTGTACTCCGCGCCCAGCGGTCCCGGCGACAGGTTCGTGGCTCAGACACTCGCCGCGACCACGAAGGACAACCTGGCCGCCTTTACCGTCTACACGCCGTATGGCCCTAACCGCGCCGAGGGCCAGCAGCTCGTCGCCGACATGCGCACTCCAGGCTCGAGCGTCGCGCCGCCGCCCGGCGTGAGCGTGCTCGTAGGCGGCGGCGCGGCCGAGGTGCGCGACACCGTCCAGCGCATCGCCACGGACTTTCCCCGCTCGGCACTGTTCATCCTGATCTCCACGTACCTTGTGCTACTCGTACTGCTGCGCTCGGTGGTGCTGCCGGCGAAGGCTTTGATCGTCAACGCTCTCTCGATCATGGCCAGCTTCGGGGCACTGGTCTGGATCTTCCAGGACGGCAACCTGTCTGCCCTGCTCGGCTTCGCGCCGCTCGGCTTCGTCGAAACGACGCTGCCCGTGATCCTGTTCTGCATCCTCTTCGGGCTGTCGATGGATTACGAGGTCTTCCTCCTGACCCGTATGAAGGAGGTCTACGACAAGACGCACGACAACCGCGAGGCCGTCATCAGCGGCATGGAGCGCTCCGGCCGGATCGTGAGCTCTGCCGCCTTGATCGTCGTCGTCGTCGCCGGGTCGTTCGCCTTCGCCGACATCGTCCTCATCAAGGCGCTTGGCCTGGGCGTCGCGATCGCCGTGGCGCTCGATGCGACCCTCGTCCGCGGCCTGCTGGTTCCGTCGACCATGCGTTTGCTCGGCAACGCCAACTGGTGGATGCCGACGTGGCTGCGCCGCGCGCTACCCCAGGTCGTGGCCGGTTTGCTCGTCCTGACGTTGTTGGTTGGCTGCTCCCCAACGGGCCAACTGCTCGCCAAGCCGCAGCCGGCCACCCCCGTCATT
>JBBQEC010000089.1:0-9446 GCA_038320305.1 Candidatus Limnocylindrales bacterium
TGGCAGCTCGCCAAGGCCTCCGCGGGCCTGGCGATCATCGGCGCGCCACTGTTATGGCTCCTCCGACTGCCGCTGTGCGGCCTGGCCAATACCCAGCAGGTCAACAAGGGCACGGAGGTGTGCGCCTCGCTGTCGCGCGACTTCACGCTGTCCGGGTTCCAGGCCGTGGGCGTTCTGCTCGCTGTAGGCGGGCTCGTCGCTGCAGGAGTGTTGTTCTTCATGTCGCTGCGGGAGTCGGCTTCGCTGCGCGGCGGAAAGCGACCGCTGCTGATGCCCATCGCCTTCTCCGCTGCGCTCCTCGGCGCTGTACTCGTCATCGTTGGTGCGGCGCTGCCGGGCGACGCCGTGTTCCAGGCTCACGTGACCGCCGAGATGCCGGCGTTCATCGCCCTGCTGTTGCTTTGCGTGCCGGCGTACTTCGTGCTCCAGGGTCGCGATCCACGGAAGTACGTCGTCGGCGTTCTGGTCGCGGCGGCGGCCTGGTTCGTCGCGTTTTATCCGAACATCGCCAGCCTGCCTGTGCCGACGCCGCTCTCCCAGATCCACCTGGGCCTGCTACCAACCTGGAACTGGGGTTTCCAATTCGGCGTGAATCTTGACGCGCCAAACCGAAACCCGATTGATTGGATGAGCGTGGCCATTCTGACCATCGCCGTCGTCGGACTGTGTGTCGCGGCTATCTACGCCGCGCGCAGTCGCGGCGCGGTTCGTAACGAAGACAGAAATGACGGTGAGAACAGACCGGACAGCTGGCAGGATCCAGGTGCCATCGATGACGAGCCGCTCGCACTTAGCCCCGGCGCTGACAGCGGCCCGGTCGAGCCGCTAACGGATACGAGCTAGCCGGCCGCTCGAAACGAATCGATCGGCGTCGGCTCGCGCGGCCCGGCGACGAGCGCCGGGTTCGTGTGTGGCGGCAGGTGCCCCTGCGCGGCGGCGCGTCGTGCCACGAAGAGGTAGTAGTCCTCGACCTTGGCCGTGATGTTGTCCCAGCCGAACTGGACGGCTCGCTGGCGCGCCGATTGGCTCATACGCTCGCGCATCTGCGGATCGGACAGCAACTCGCCCAGCGCGTCAGCCAACGCGTTGACGTCGCGCGGCGGCACGAGCAGGCCCTGCTCGCCACGGCGCACGACACTCCGATAACCGTGGATGTCGCTGCACACGATTGGCGTGCCCGAAGCGAGCGCCTCGAGCAGCACGACACCCATCGACTCCTGGCCCGTGGCGGGTGACAGGTAGATGTCAGCAGTTGCGAAGTAACGAATCTTGTCGGCCTCGGTGATGCGTCCGAGAAGCTCGACGCCGGCCAGCCGTCTGGTCGCGATATAGCGCCGGATCTCGCGCTCCTGGGGACCTGCGCCGGCGAGGAGCAGCCGGCAGTTGTAGCCGCGCCGGCGCAACTGCCGGTACGCCTTGAGCGCGTACATCACGCCTTTGCGCGGCTCGAACCGGCCGATGAAGAAGATGTTCAACGTGCCGTCCTTGTAGCGCGTGATGGGCGGTGCGTTGGCGAAGCGCGCGAGGTCGACACCGTTCGGGATGACCTTGTAGTCGCCCGGGAAGTAGCGATCGGCGAAGTGGCGCGCCGCTGCGCTGACGGCAATGCGTCCGTTGAGGCGGCGCGCGAAGCGGCCGAGCATGCGCTTTCCAAACTCAGCGGCCGGACTCCAGCCGGCATATGCGTGGAACGTGGCGATGTTGATGCTCTGTGACTCGCGCAGCAGAACCAGAGACAGGAAAGGCACGAACGGTTCGTGGAAGTGCAGGATGTCGAAACGCTCACGCTCAAGCATGTCGCTGACGATGCTCGTGTAGCGCGGCGAGACGGTCAGGGTGCCGACCGAGCCGTTGGTCGGGACAGAGAAGCCGTAGCCCAGCCGGATGATGTCGCCTTCGCTTTGGCGCTGCGTGCCGTGGACGCTGCTGATGATGCGCACATCATGGCCGTGGGCGACGAGATGCTCATACAGGTCGTGCACGTGCGCGTTGACACCGCCGGGCAGAGGATAGATGTACGGCGTGACCAGGCCGATCTTCATTCGTTCACTCCCTCAGCCCTAAGGCCCGCTTCGTCGAGTCGCACCGGACGCGACCGACCTCCCGGATAACCCAGGTCACGGCCCGTGCCATCGCGCAGCACTTTGCCACGGACCTCGTCACGGACGGCAAAGGCGTTCTTGCCCATCTGGCGCCGAAACGTGGAGAACTGCGTTCTCCACTCATGAGTCGAGCCTTCCCAGCCCGTCTTGCGCTCCACGATCGCCGTGCGCAGCTCGTCTGCGGACGTTCCCGCAAAGGTCGTCAGTGCCTGGCCCACATGCTCGGCACGATGAGCGTCGCTCGCCCCGACGGCAGCGACGCCGGTGTCGGCCACGAACTGCGGCGCGCGACCTCCCCAGCGTGTCCCGGCCGTTGTCGGGTTGAAGGCCTCGATTCCATCTGGATGGAAGATCGCGTCCTGCTCATCTAGCAGGCGCCGGATCGAGCGAGCACTGGCGCACAGCGGATATGGCACGAGCGGGTGCGCGATGATCGCCAGGCCGCCCTGCTCGTGGATCTTGGCCACGGTCGACCTGAGCGATCCCCACGGCCTGATGCGCCGCTCGATGAACAGCGCGACGACGTGGCCGCTGCGTGTGGTGACCTCTTCACCGACGATGACCTCGACCTGAATTCCACGCGCGAGCGCCATCGCGCGAGCGGCATGGGCTGCGTCGACGCGCTCGTGATCTGTGATCGCGATGACGTCAAGGTGCGCGCGGTTCTGCGCTTGATCGAGGATCTCGGCCACGCTCGAGACACCATCCGAGGCGAGCGTGTGGATGTGCAGGTCGGCGCGCCCCATCAGCCTTCGCTCCCGATGTCGTCCCAGATCGGGAAGAAGAGCGTCCACCACTGCTCCGGGGCGTCGGCGATGACGCGCTCGAATGCATCGACCTGGGCAGCCATGAAGCCAGCGACGCGCTCCTTGGGCGTGCCGGTCCTGGCCATCTCCACTCGTTCGATGCGGGTCGGGTACTTGGAGCCGGCACGCCGCGCGGCGACGACCCACGCTGGCGCGTGAGTCTCCAGGGCGAGCACGGCCGGTCCGGCGGGCAGGCGCGCCGGAGCCCCAAAGAACTCGACGAGCGCGCCGGTGCCGCTCAACGTCCGATCGGCGACGAGCGCCACTGTCTCATGCCGAGCCAGCGCATCGCGAACCTTGGCGACGGCACCCTTGAGCGGCACGACCGTCAGGCCAATGCTGCCCCGCGAGTGCTCGAAGTACGACTGGATGTCCGGATCGGCGACTGTCTCCATCGGCGCCGTGATCGGCATGCCACGCGCCGTGGCCCACAGAGCCGGAATCTCGAGCGCACCAAAGTGAAGGCCGATAACGATCCTTGGGCCTGTGCCGCCCACGGCAAAGGCCTCGTCGGCGAGTGCTGGGTCATCAGGCACAACGCGTGCAAGCGCTTTGGCTGACTTGTAGCGCTGCAGCGTGGCGCCTTCGACGTAGCTGCGCACATAGTGGCCGAATGCCGCGCGCGTCAGACGGTCGAGCTGTTTGGCATCGCGCGCGGCGGCGGCAGTCGCAGCGGAAGCCATGTTGGCGCTGACCAAAAATGTGCAGACGCGCTCCAGGTTGGCACGCACCAGCCGCCGCCGCGCCGGCTGCGCGCGGTAAAGGGCGCCACCCATGACCCATGCCACGCGCATCAGCGGCCGTTCGGGCAGGTGAGTCAGCACGGCCGAGAGCGCAAAGAGGCCGCGGCTGATCATTCGGCCCTTGAACGACGAGCGTTTCCGCTGCCGCTGAACACGAACGCGCTCGGCGTGCTGAACGGGCGCCCCGGCCACCGACGTCACGCGTCTGCACCTGGAACACTCACGGCCCGCGAGGCCAGTGCTTCCTTCTCGGCCTGCGTTTCAGGCCAGACAGGCTTGAACGAGTACCACTGGTCAGGCGCGGTTGAGATCATATCCTCGAGCGCATCGGCAATCTTCTGCGTCACACGCTGCACCTCGGCTTCGCTCGAGTCCGCGACTTCGATCAGCTCGTAATGGCGCGCCTCGTACGTGCCATCTCCAAGTCGTCGGCATACGACGGGCACGATCCCAGCTTTCGTCCTTGCGGCGAGCATGGCCGGCCCCGACGGCAGCGTCGTCCACTCGCCGAACATGCGAACCGGTATTCCGTCGGCGCGGTAGCCCCAATCCACGACGAGGCCCAGGATCGCCGGCTCGCGGAGGGCCGTGAACACGCGGCGCAGATTGCGCCACGGAATGACCTCGATCTTCCAGCGCCTGCGCTGTGCATTCATCTCCTCGAGGAGCTCCGGGTACGCCGAATCGTCCGCCAAGCCGTAAGTCGGCAGGCCGCGCAGGGCGAACGCCCCGGCGAGCAGATCGATCGAACCAATGTGCGCGGAAACCGCGATCAGTCCGCGGCCTTCGGAGCGCAGCTGTTCAAAAAGGTCAATGAATGACTGGCCGCCGTGGTCGATATCCATGTTGGGCAGCAGCCGCACGGGCTCGTCCGCCGGCAGGGACGGCAGGCGCATCAGCTCGATGATGAACTGGGCGTACGTTGCATAGATTCTTCGCGCCAGGAGCCGCACGCGCTTGTCGGAGGCAGGCAGGCCAAGTACATGGGAGGCGTTGGCCAGGATGATCCGCCGCTTGGCGGGCCACGCGTAGTAACTGCCAACGAACATTGCCTTGCCCACCGGGTGGCTGATTCGCGTTGGGATGCGTGCGATCGCCGCGGCGGTCACCAGATAGCCGCGGACGGCGGAACGCTCGCGCGCCCGCCGTACCGCCTGGCCGACACGACTGCCGGCCTCGTCTCTGCGATGCGGCGCGTACTTGACGCCGCTTACCTTGTCAGACAAGCCGACGCTCAGGCGACGCCCGCCTTCGCGGGCTCAGTTGCCTTCTTGGCCGAGCTCGCCGTATGCGCACCAAGTCGACGTCGCTTGGGAGCGGGCGCCTTCTCGGTGCCGACGAGCGTCTCGTTGTCCTCGCCGCGGATGAACGCTTCGACGCGGTTGAACGCGATGTCGTCGTGGATCTGGCGTGGCGGGCTCTTCATGAAGTAAGAGCTGGGCGCCACCAGAGTGCCTTTGAGCCCGCGGTCGAGACCAAGCTTCAGGCAGCGGATCGCGTCGGTTATTACGCCGGCGCTGTTGGGGGAGTCCCAGACCTCGGGCTTGAGCTCGGCGTTGAGCGGTACATCGCCGAAGGTCGTGCCCTCCATGCGGATGTAGCACCACTTGCGGTCAAGCAGCCACGGCACGTGGTCGCTCGGGCCGACATGAATGTCGTCTGGATCGAGCTCGTAGTCGAGCATGCTCGTCACGGCGTTCGTCTTGCTGATCTTCTTGGACTCGAGACGCTCGCGCTCGAGCATGTTCAGGAAGTCGGTGTTGCCACCAAAGTTGAGCTGGTAGGTGCGGTCGAGGCGCACGCCGCGATCCATGAAAAGGCGGGTGAGCACGCGGTGCGTGATCGTGGCGCCGACCTGGCTCTTGATGTCGTCACCGATGATCGGCAGGCCTTCCTCGGCGAAGCGGCGCTGCCAATAGGGCTCGCGCCCGATGAACACCGGGATGGCGTTCACGAAGGCGACGCCCGCCTTCAGCGCCTGCTCGACGTACCACTTGGTCGCCTCTTCCGAGCCGACCGGCAGATACGAGACCATCACGTCGACCTGGCGCTCTTTGAGTATGCCGACCACGTCGACCGTGGGTCCGGGTGCCTTCTCGATGATCTGGCTCAGGTACTTGCCCAGGCCGTCGTGGGTCATACCGCGCTGGACCTCAACGCCCAGGTTCGGCACCTGCTGGAAGACGTAGGTGTTGTTCGGCTTGGTGTAGATCGCCTGTGACAGGTCCTTGCCGACCTTGTTCTTGTCGATGTCGAACGCGGCGACGAAATCGATGTCACGGACGTGGTAGCCGCCCAGGTTGACGTGCATCAGACCTGGCACGAACTCGTCATCCGCGGCGTTCTCGTAGTAGTAGCGCCCCTGCACGAGACTGCTCGCGCAGTTGCCGACGCCGACGATCGCCACGCGGATCTTGCCGTCGTTGCGCTTTGGCGTGCGGCCGTTGCCGTTCGCGTGGACCTTGCCGTTGCCCTTGGCCATGGTTGCTCTGGACCTCCTAATTGGTTGACTGGGATTGGCGGTAGACAAAGAGAATTCGTTGGATAGTGGTGACGGTTGCGAGGATGGCGATCAGCGCGAGGGCACCGATCAACATACGGACGTCGAACGCCGCGCCGAGCAGGCCCAAGACGAGGATCACGGAGCGAACCTCGCGCGGTGCGAGACCCACGTTGGCCATACCCGTGCCCGAACTGAAGCCGAGGCTCTCCGACTTGGCGCGCGAGTAGCTGACCATGAACGCAGCGGCCATCGCCGCGGCAGCCAGGGCAGCCCCATTGGTGTCGAACAGCCGCACAAATCCGATCACGAGCCCGATGTAGACGACAGCCTCGCCTGCCCGGTCGAACGTCGAGTCCATGAACGCCCCGAACTTGCTGCTCTTGCCCGTGGCACGGGCGAGCGCGCCGTCGAACAGGTCGAAGGCCGCACCGAAACCTACGACAAGCCCGGCGGCTATCCACACCTGGGTGGCGGCCAGGTACGCACCGACGATGGCGATGCCGAAACCAATCAGCGTGAGCATGTTCGGCGTCAGATGCGTGCGTATGAAGATCGCGGCGACCGGTGCTTCGATTCGTGCTCGGAACGAGGCACGGAATGCGCCCCCGCGGGATGCGTTGGCGCTCTGCGGAGCGCTCATCACGAGGCCAGTCCGAGCAGGACGCGCTCGCGCGCTCGGAAGTGCGTCAGCACGTCGCGACCGAGCGTGCAGATCACCTCACGACCCACGCGGCGCGTCTCGACGATGCCGGCGGCCTTGAGGCGATGAAGGTGGAAAGAGACGAGCGGCTGGGACAGGTCGACATGGCTGGTCAGCTCGTTGACGGTCGCCGGACCCTCCGCCAGGCGCTGCATCAGGCGCAGGCGCGTCGGATCCGACAGTGCCTTGTGATAGGCCGCAACCGCGCGCAGCTCTTCGGGCGGCGCGGCGAGGGCGGCAATCGTTGACCTGATGTGTGCGGGAGAAGGCACGCTCGTCCTTGTCTTGGGCCTCGCCACGGGGGCGAGAGGGGTGGCACCGAGCTGGGGCATCGGCGCCTAATACATAAATCAGTGTTGATATTACGCACGCTCGAATGGCCGTGTCAAGCGTCTCGGACGCATACTCCGCTGATGGTTCTCGACCAGGTCGCGATGACGCGCAACGCGAAGTTGGTCGTGCTCGCCGCTTTGGGCCTGGGCGTATTCCTTGTGGGCACCGAACTGCTGGTCACGACCGTGGCTTTGCCTCAGATACTCGAATCGCTCAGCGACTGGACGCAGCTGCGCCACGCATCGTGGATCGTCAACGGCTACCTGGTCGCCTATGTCGCGGTGATACCGCTCGCCGGCCGTGCCGCGGACCGCTACAACCTGGCCACGCTTTATGGCCTGTCGTTGGCCACCTTCGCGATTGGCTCGATGCTGGCCGGAACGGCGCAGAGCCTGGATTGGCTGATCGCGGCGCGCATCGTGCAGGGCGCGGGTGCGGGCGCGATCTTTCCGCTCGCCACGGCATCCGCGGGTCACCTCTTCGAGGGGCCTGCCCGCGCTCGCGCCATTGGCGTGGTGGGCGCGCTGACCTTCCTGGGAATGGCTTGCGGGCCGTTCGTCGGTGCCACCGTGCTTCAGGTTTTCGTGCTCAGTGGTGGGCCGCTGGTGGTGCCCAGCTGGCGCTGGGTCTTCTACCTCGGTGCCCCGTTCGCTCTGCTTGCCGGCATCTACACGTGGGCCACTTCGCGAAGCTGGCCCAAACCCACAGGCGTTGGCAGGCTCGACATCGTCGGTGCGGCGCTCTTCACGACCGGCATGACTTCCGGACTGATTGCACTGACCAGCATCGGCGACGACGACGCGATGATCTCCGCCGCGGTCGCCGCGGTCAGTGTGGTGGCCCTGATTGCCTCCTTCCTCTGGTTCCGACGCGCAACGGATCCGTTCTTCGACCTGAATTACTTCCGCGACAGGACGTTCTCAGGGGCAATGTCGATGAGCCTGTTGACCGGCTATGCATTCGCCACGGCCCTGATCGGCACTGCCGTCTTCATCGACCGCGTGCGCTACGCGGGGCCCGCGGAGCAACAGCTGGCGCTCGGGTCGCTTGCCGGGGCGATGACGGTCGGTGCCTTGGCTTCCGGGTACCTCGTCCGTCCGATGGGCGTCATGCTGCCCAGCGTTGCGGGCCTGATTGCCGAGGTGGTCGGCCTTCTGGTCGTCGCCACAATGCAGCCGAACACTCCCTTGATCGTCATGTGCGCGGGCCTCGGACTCTTCGGCCTTGGCTTCGGCGTCACGGTCACGGCACGCACTACAGGCGTCCTCGAAACATTGGGCCGGCGCGCGTTCGGCGTCGGAAGCGCATCACTGACCGTCGCGCGCATGCTCGGCATGGCCATCGGCGTCAGCGTGTTGACGGTCCTGGGCTCGAACCGAATCCAGTCACTTTCCGTCGTCCTGACCGACCAGGCTGCGCGTGACGCGGTCCTGCCGCCCGCGCTGCAGGGCCGGCCGCTCGAGGACTACCTGGTCGTCGATGCGCTCGAGCGTTGGGCAGCGCAACAGGCCGCCGAGATCCTGAGCGTTCTGTTCGTTGTCGCAGCGATCGTGACGGCAATCGCGATTGTGCCTACGCTCGCGATGCACAACCGCCCGGGCACCATGTCCCGGACACGAGACGAAGAGAACGATGAGCACATCGCCAACACGGTCGAGGAAGCCTCGCGAGCGGGCCTCGCAATCTGAGATTCGCAAGCGTCAGCGCACGACCAGTCATACGCGGACGACCGACGGTCCAGCTCCGACAACGGCGGAAGCATCGGAAAGCATTGCCACGGACGAGTCGCGTGGCAGCTTCTGGGCCAGGGCGCGTGGCGACGACGAGGTCGTTCGAGAGCTCGTCACTGTCGATGACGTCCGCAAGGCGATGGCCGGCTCGGCCGACCGAGTGTGGATTGACCTCCTCTCGCCCGACCACGACCTGCTCGCCGAGCTGAGCGAGATCTTCGGCCTCCATCCACTGGTCGTCGAGGACATCCTCGAGAGCAACCAGCGCGCCAAGATCGAGATGTACGCCGACGCCCTGCACGTCGTCATGTTCGGATTGACCTACGAGGGCGAGATTCTGGCCCACGAGATCGACATCGTCTTGGGCGATCGCTATCTGCTGACTTCGCACGACGCGGGTATCGACCCGCGCGGCGCACCGTTCACCAAGCGCGAGGAGGGCTTCCACCTTGCCGGTGGTCCCGACTACGTCCTGTGGGCGATCGCCGATTGGATAGTCGACGGCTACTTCCCTGTTTTCGACCGCCTG
>JBBQEC010000090.1:0-9432 GCA_038320305.1 Candidatus Limnocylindrales bacterium
GTGGGCATGGCGGTTGACGCCAACATCCTGATCTTCGAACGCACGAAGGAAGAGCTGCGCTCCGGCAAGACGCTCGTGTCGGCCATGGAGGCGGGCTTCAATCGAGCCTGGAACTCGATCTTCGACTCGAACATGTCGAGCATCATCACGGCCACGATCCTGTTCTACTTCGGATCGGCGACCATCCGCGGCTTTGCCCTGGTGCTCATCATCGGTGTGTTGCTGTCGATGTTCACGGCGTTCACCCTCAGCCGATTGATGATGCGCTGGATCGTGCATCAGCCGTGGGCGCGTCACGCTTCGTACTTCGGTGTGAGCGAGGACGAGTTCACCGTCGCCGCGCCAACCACGCGAGGAAGCTCGCGCCGGGTCGGGGCAAGTGTTTGATCTAATCGGCAAGCGGCGCTGGTTCTACATGTTCAGCGCACTCATAACCATCCCCGGTCTCATCTTCATATTGCTTACCCCGCTGACCGGCGGCAGGATCGGATTGCAGTTCTCGATCGACTTCACCGGCGGAACGGTGTGGGAGATCCACTTCGCGAACGGCACGCCCTCAACTTCCGACGTCCAGGCGATCATGGCCGAGCAGGGCCTGCATGGCACCGCCGCGATCACCACGTCGGGCGGCAAGTCGTATGTCCTCATCCGGACTGAGCAGATTGGCCTGGCTGATTTCCCGAGCCCAAGCGCCTCAGGTTCTCCGGGGCCATCCGCCTCGCCCGGTTCAATCGGAACCGTCCCGCCCAGTGGCGCGGTGTCGTCCGCCGCTCCCAGTGGCGCGGTGTCGTCTGCCGCTCCGAGCAACTCGCCCTCGCCATCACCATCGGCTTCCGCGGCCGCGGTCGTACCCGGCAGCAGCCCGTCACCGTCCGCCTCGCCGACGACGGGCAGCGCCATCGGCCTACCGACCGAAGGCAAGCTGGCCGATCTGCGCTTTGCGCTGGAAGACCAGTTCGGGCCAATCGACGAGGTGCGCCAAGAGGCCAACATCGGTCCCCTCATCAGCAACGAGATCGCGCAACAGGCGCTCCTCCTCATCGTCCTCGGATCGATCGGCATCCTCGCCTGGGTCACCTTTCGCTTCCGGGATTTCCGGATGGGCGCGACCGCCATCGCGGCGCTCATCCACGACGTGCTCGTGGTCGTTGGCACCTTCGCGATCCTGGGCACCTT
Organism: Candidatus Limnocylindrales bacterium; assembly: GCA_038320305.1. Taxonomy (GTDB): domain Bacteria; phylum Chloroflexota; class Limnocylindria; order Limnocylindrales; family CSP1-4; genus JALYGJ01. The sequence goes on from JBBQEC010000090.1 coordinate 1,177, forward strand.
CTTCGCCTTGCAGATCGACGCGCTGTTCGTGACGGCGATGCTGACGGTCATCGGCTTCTCGGTCCACGACACGATCGTTGTCTATGACCGAATTCGAGAGAACCGCATCCGCCACGCGGGCGAGCCGTTCGAGGCGATCGTCAACCACAGCCTTCTGCAGACGATCGGCCGCTCACTGAACACTTCGCTGACGACGATCCTCGTGCTCACCGCGCTGTTGCTCTTCGGCAGCGACGCTACGCGCGCCTTCGTCTTCGCTATGGTCATCGGTATCGTGTCAGGAACCTACTCGTCGATCTTCAACGCGAGCTCCCTGCTCGTCGATTGGCATCTCCGTGACGATCGTCGCCGCGCACGCGAGTTCGCCGACGCCCGCGGCCGCTGACCGCGGCTCGGCCTTTCTCGCGCGGCTCGCGAGCCGCGTCGAAATCGTACGCACGACTCTCTGCCTGGGCATAGATCCGGATCCCCAGGCACTCCCCGCCGGCTGGCCGCGCGACGTCAGCGGCGTCGAGCGCATGGCCAACCTGCTGCTTGATGCGGCACTGCCGCGCGCGGCCGCGGTCAAGATGAATGTCGCGTTCTTCGAGGCGTTTGGCAGTGCCGGCATCGCTGCCCTCGAGCGAGTCCGCGCGCGCATCCCGGGCGACGTCCCGTTCATCGCCGACGCGAAACGCGGGGACATTGGAACGACCGTTGCGCGCCAGGCCGCGGCGCTCTACGACTCGCTCGACGCCCACGCCGTGACCGCCAGTCCGTACCTGGGCGGCGAGGCGATCCAGGCACTTCTGGAGCGCCGCGACAGGTTCGTGTACATCCTGTGCCGCACCTCCAACCCGGGCGCCAGCGAGCTTCAGAACCTCATGGTCGAGGGCGAGCCCCTCTATCTGCATGTCGCACGCCGCGCCTCGGAGTGGGCCGCTGACAGGGCGAATGTGGGCCTTGTGGTGGGTGCAACGGCACCGGCGGAGCTGAGCCAGATCCGGACAACCGTGCCGGAGCTCGCCTTCCTCGTCCCGGGGGTCGGTGCTCAAGGTGGTGACGCCGACTCAGTCATGCGCTTCGGACCAGCCGCGGCCGCCGCGGCCGGAGCAATCCGAGGCGGCGCGCTGCTCGTCAACGTCTCGCGCGGAATTGCCGCGGCCGCGGCCGCAGATACGCACCCCGAGGCTGCCGTCGCGGCCGCCGCCTCACATTGGGCTCACAGTCTCCAGTGCTAGCATGAATTAATGCCGTTCAACATCGGCCCGTTCGAGCTCCTGATCGTCCTGGTCCTGGCGCTGCTGGTCCTTGGGCCAGGCAAGCTGCCGGAAGTGGGCAACGCTCTGGGCAAGACCATTCGCGAGTTCCGCAAGGCCTCAACTGAAGTCGAGGAGGCCGTGCGGATCGAGCCCGTGACAACGCCGGCGCCCGCCAAACCCGTCACACCCGCCGCTGACCCGACCGATACGGCCGCCGAGGACCGCACGGCCAGCTGAGCGAGCTCTCACCGGCGGAGATCTCCTCCGCGCCTGTCACCGACATGAACGACGAGCGCGCCCCTGATGATTCAAGCGACGACACGGAAATGACCGTGGTCGAGCACCTGTCCGAGCTGCGCAAGCGCATCTTTGTCGCGCTGCTGGCGGTCGTCATTGCCTCGATCATCGGTTTCATCGTCACACCCGATGTCATCCGTATCCTCAAGGCTCCGATCCCCGAGCCCCTCATCTTCACCTCTCCCGGCGGGGCCTTCTTCCTGCAGCTCAAGGTCGCGCTGATGGTCGGCTTGGCGCTCTCCGCGCCAATCGTGCTGTACGAGCTGTGGGCGTTCGTCTCGCCCGGCCTGACGCCCAGCGAGCGGCGCCAGATCAAGCCATGGGTTCCACTATCACTCGTCTTCTTGGCCCTCGGCGTCGGTGTCGCGTATGTGACGCTGCCGTTGGCCACGGGCTTCCTGCTTGGTTTTGCCATCCCGGGGCTGATCGAGCCGCTCCTGACCGCTGACGCCTACTTTGGCTTCGTGACGACCTTGTTCCTCGCGTTCGGGTTGGTCATGCAGTTCCCGTTGGTAATCCTGCTCCTGTCGAAAATCGGGATCGTTACCCCCGAAAAGCTGCGTCGAAATCGGCGCTACGTTTTGCTGGGAATCGTCGTGTTCGCGGTTGTCATCACGCCCGGCGGAGACCCATTCAGTCCGACGATCATGACCCTCGTCATGTACCCGCTGTACGAGCTCAGCATCCGCCTCGTGTCGCGCTCCAACGCGCCTGTTGCGACTTCGGCAGCCGCGGGCGACGAGGTCGCTGAATGACAGCCAGCAACGCGCCGATCAGCCCCCATCCGCACGTCGCGATCATCAGCGGCCTATCGGGCGCGGGCAAGACCGCCGCCAGCAAGCTGCTCGAGGACGTGGGCTACCGCGTCATCGACAACCTGCCCGCCGAGCTGCTGCGTCACCTGGCGCAGCTCGTGGCGCGCGAGACAGCTCAGTTCGAGCGCGTCGCGCTGGTGCTCGACGCGCGGAGCGGTGACGCGGCGCTGGCCTACCGCGAGGCGGTCTACGCGCTTGAGTCGAAAGGCATCACGCCCCAGGTCTTCTTCCTCGAGGCGCGTGACGACGTCCTCATCCGTCGCTTCAGCGAGACGCGCCATCGCCATCCGCTCGACAGCGAGGAGGGCGGAGTGGCCGACTCGATCGAGCGCGAGCGTGACCTGCTATCTGAGATTCGTTCCGAGGCGGACGTGATCATCGATACGTCCGAGCTGTCCGGCCGCCAGCTGCGCGAGCGCCTGTACAGCGCACTGGATCTGCCCGACGACGGGGAGACCATGGCTGTGCAGCTGATCAGCTTTGGCTACAAGCACGGCATCCCGCTCGAGGCGGACATGGTCTTCGACGTCCGCTTCATGGAGAACCCGTTTTACATAGACCGTTTGCGACCACTCAACGGCCTCGACGAGGAAGTGCGCGACTTCGTGCTGTCCAAGCCCATCACCGAACGTTTCGTGCGTGACGTGACCAACTTCCTGGCCATGGTCATCCCGGGCTTCCGCGATGAGGGACGCAGCCGGTTGACTGTCGGATTTGGCTGCACGGGCGGCCAGCACCGATCGGTGGCCATCGCCGAGGAGGTTGCGCACACGTTGCGTGATTCGAGCTCAGCGCCCGTCACTGTCTGGCACCGCGAGCTCGAGCGTTCGTGAGCGAGGTCGACGGTACCGATCCAGAGCGAGAGGAAGAGTCGAGCGACGTCCAGACGGAAGAGTCGCGCGACGTCGAGTCGGAGGTTCGTGCGCGCGAGCGACGCCTCGTCGTGCGACGTTGGCTGCAGCCCGGGATCGGCATCAAGCGTTGGCTCGTCATCGCATTCGTTGGCGAGATCCTGATCGCGGCCGCCGCCGCGCTCTTTCTGCGCCCGCTGCTTGCCCAGACGCGGCCGGATGGCCAGCAGTTCGACATGGTGGGCCTGCTCACTCTTCAGTTCCTGGATCCCGGCCCGCGCGCTCTGGTCTTCTTCTCCGTTGGGGCCCTGCTCTTCGGCTACGGAGCCTGGCGGGTGCTGCGCGCGCTCGTCGAGCCGTACCGTCTGCGGGATGAGCCCCTCGCAGATCTTCTTTACCAACGTCGCCTCAGAGCGCGCGGACCACGGATCGTCGCCATCGGGGGTGGCACTGGCCTGTCTGTCCTGCTGCGTGGCCTCAAGCAGGTCACGAGCAACATAACGGCCGTTGTCACGGTCGCCGACGACGGCGGCTCGTCGGGCAAGCTGCGTTCAGAGCTGGGCGTGCCGCCGATGGGTGACATCCGCATGTGCATCGCGGCTCTTGCAGACGCAGAGCCCGCCATGAGCAGCCTGCTCCAATACCGATTCCCAGAACGCGATGGAAGCGATTCGCGCTTCGCAGGCCACGCCTTCGGCAACCTCCTGATCGCGGCTTTGACGGATGTCACAGGCGATTTCGAAGAGGCCGTGCGCCAGTCCAACCGTGTCCTTGCCGTGCGCGGCAGCGTCGTTCCGGTCGCAGGGGAGCCGATCACGCTGCACGCCGAACTCGACGACGGCACCACCCTGGAGGGTGAGTCGCAGATCGAGCACGCCCGGGGCATCACGAATGTCTGGATCTCGCCAGACAACGTCAAGGCGAACGCAGAGGCACTCAATGCGATTGCCGGTGCAGACGTCGTAGTCATCGGTCCAGGCAGCCTCTATACGAGCCTTCTGCCGCCGCTCCTCGTGCCGGGCATGCGCGAGGCGCTCGCCGAGACCTCGGCGATGCGCGTGTTCGTGTGCAACGTCGCCACTCAGCTCGGCGAGACGGAGGGTTACGGCGTTTCCGCGCACCTGACGGCCCTGGCAAGACATGGACTGTCGCATCTCGTTGACGCGGTCATGGTCAACAGCAACACGCACGCGCGCCAGCTGCCCAGCGACCCCGCTGCGCCGGTCACGGTCGATCTCGGCGGACTCGATGACCTCTTGCCGCTTATCGTCGAGCGCGACGTCGTCGACGCTGACAACGCCCACCGCCACGACTCGCGCAAGCTGACCGCCGCGATCATCGATGTCTACGACGAGCGCGGTCAGGTGCGCCGCGACGAGGCCAGTGCCGCATGACGGTCGCCACGGCCTCAGACCTCGTTGCCGCGCTGCGCGCGGAGCTCGCGACGATCGAGCCGGCGCGGCGCTGCGATCGCGTCGCTGAACGAGTCGGTCTCGGTGCCGCGGCCACGGGACGGGCACGCACGCCACTCATCGGCCGACTCGCCGTCCGTCTCGATGACGCAGCCGCTGATGAAGGCTTCGACTGGGACAAGGCGGCCGACCACTGCCGCGTGGCGTTCCTGCGCGGCGCATTTCTGGCGCGCGGATCGTTGAGCATCACGGCCGCCGGAACTCATCTCGAGTTGGTCATCGACAAGGACGAGCTCGAGGACTTTCGCCGGCGCATGGTCGAATTCGGGCTGCGGGCCGGCGCGCGGGTTCGGCGGGGCAGGGGAGTGTTGACCTGGAAGGATGCCGACGCGGTGACTGATTTCCTGCGCCGTATCGGTGCCTCCGCGACCACTCTCGAACTGGAGTCGCGGCTCGTCAGCCGTGCCTTGACCGGCCACCTCAATCGCGTGGTCAACGCCGAGAACGCGAATCTCAGGCGTGCCGTCGTCGCGGCGCACCGCCAGCTCGTCGAAATCGCGACGCTCGAACGGCGCGGCGAGCTGCGCCGCCTGCCGAACGACGCGCGCAGGGTCGCGGCGGAGCGGCGTCGCGCTCCCGAAGCAACGTTTTCCGAGATGGCCGCCAAACTGGAAATGTCGCGCAGCCAGGTGCAGCGTGCCTTCGAGATGATTGGGAGCGCGGCACTGCACCACATCACAGACGAACCTGAGCCCGCTCCGAGGTGGACATGACCAAGGCACGACCGGCTGCCAGACCAGTGATCATCGCCGCCAACTGGAAGATGCACACGACGCCCCTCTACGCATCGTTGCTCGCCAACGAGATTGCCGCGGCCACGGAGGTCGCGGGCGTGACGCGCGTGATCTGCCCGCCGTTCGTGTCTCTCGACTCGGTCGTGCGTGCCCTGGCTGACACGGACGTCGAAGTCGGCGTACAGAACGTCCATGCGGAGCCTTTCGGTGCCTACACGGGCGAGATCTCGGCACCCATGGTCTCCGAGCTCGCGTCGTGGGCGATAATCGGTCACTCAGAGCGCAGACGTGACCAGCACGAGACAGACGAACTGATCGGTCGCAAGCTGCTGCGCTGCGCCGAATTCGGGCTGCGGCCGATCCTGTGCGTCGGTGAGCAGCTCGACGACCGCAGGGCGGACCGCGCGGAGGAGACCGTTCGGAACCAGCTGGATCGGACGCTTGCCGAGCTGACGCGCGCGTCAGCACGAGCCTCCGACGACCTGGTCATCGCCTACGAGCCTATTTGGGCGATCGGCACGGGTCTCACGGCCCGGGGCAGCGACGCGGCGACGATGGCGCAGGTCATTCGCGACGCACTCGCTCGACATGGCATGGCCGCGGGCGCCGCGCACATCCCGGTGCTGTACGGCGGCAGTGTCACGAGCGGCTCAATCGATGAGTTTCTGAACGAGCCCGACATCGACGGCGCGCTCGTTGGCGGCGCAAGTCTCAAGGTCGACGAGATGGCGGGTATCGTCGCCCGCGCCGGCCTGACGGCCCAAGCGCGTGCGGGCGCTGCATGAGCGCGGCCCCGACGGAACGGCCGCGGCCCCTCGTCCTGGTCGTGCTCGATGGCTTCGGCATCGGCAAGCGCGTGGCAGCTGACGCCATAGCGGCCGCCAGGATGCCTGTCTGGCGCTCACTGCTCGCGGAGTGGCCCCACGCAGAGCTGGCCGCATCGGAAGGGGCCGTCGGGCTGCCCAAGGGCCAGATGGGCAACAGCGAGGTGGGTCATCTCAACCTTGGCGCCGGCCGACCCGTGCTCCAGGATCTGCCGCGCATCGACGCCGAGATCGCGGACGGCTCGTTCTTCACCAACACGGCCCTGCTCGGCGCGGTCAAACACGCGGCGCAGGGACATCGACTGCATCTTGTCGGACTGATCGGGCCAGGCGGCGTGCACTCGGTGGATCGCCATGCCGTGGCCATCGCCCGCCTCGCGCTCGAGAACGGAGCCCAGGACGTCGTGGTCCACGGCCTGCTCGACGGCCGTGACACGGCACCGCGCTCGGCGGACGAGTTCGTGCCTGACTTCGAGCATCGCTTGCGCGAGGCACATCCCGACGCTCGCTTGGCAACGCTCGGCGGCCGCTATTGGGGCATGGATCGCGACAACCGCTGGGATCGCGTCCAGCGCCACTACGACGCGATCGTCCACGGCAGTGGGCTGCATTCCATCGGTCCAGAACGTGCCGTGCTCGACGGCTACGCCCGCGACGAAAACGATGAGTTCATCCAGCCCACCGTCATCGATGGCGTCGATGGCATAGTCCGCGCGGGCGATGTCGTCGTGCAGTTCAACTTCCGTGCCGACCGTGCCCGCCAGCTGACCCACGCCCTCGTCGATGGCGACGACTTCGACACGAAATATTTTGACCGGGGCGATCGGCCGCGACATCTATTCGTTGCGACCATGACCGAGTACGAGTCAGGAATGCCCGTCGAGGTCGCCTTTCCGCCGATGACCGTGACAAGCCTCGCCGAAGTCTTCTCGAAACTCGGCTGGCGCCAGTTCCACGTGGCTGAAACGGAGAAATACGCGCACGTCACGTACTTCTTCAACGGCGGCATCGAAGCACCGTTTGCGAACGAAGAGCGACTGCTCGTGCCCAGTCCCAAGGTCGCCACGTACGACCTGCAGCCAGAGATGAGCGCATCCGGCGTAACGGACGCTCTGACCGAAGCCATTCGGAGCGACCGCTACGACTTCATCGTGGCCAACTTCGCGAACGCGGACATGGTCGGCCACACGGGTGTCTGGAACGCGACGATCTCAGCGCTGGAGTTCCTGGACGGGTGCCTGGGACGCGTGGTCGAGGCGATGCCCGAGCACGCCCTGCTATGCATCACCGCCGACCATGGCAATGCTGACGAGACGAAGGACGCGAATGGCAATCCAACCACGGCGCACTCGCTGAACCCGGTGCCGATCGTGCTCGTTGGGTCGGCGGTGGAGGGAAGGACCCTGCACGACGGAGTGCTCGCCGACGTCGCGCCCACGCTCCTGGCGCTCGTGGGAGTTCCCCCGGTCGCAGGCATGACCGGCCGGTCTCTGCTAGATGACTGAACTCCGTCGCCTGCTATCCTGCGCCGCGTGACAACGTTCGTTCTGATTGCCCAGATCCTGATCAGCGCTGCGCTGATGGCCTCGATCCTGCTCCAGGCGCGCGGCGCCGGATTGGGCGCGACCTTCGGCGGAGATTCCAGCGTTTACCGCAGCCGGCGCGGCATCGAGAAGCGCCTGTTCCAGTTCACGGTGATCCTGGCGATCGCGTTCTGCATCACCTGCTTCTTCAGCTTCAAGCTCGTCTAGCTCTAGGCTGACCGTCTCCGCACGGGGCTTCAGCCAAGGCCAGGTCTGATCGTTCGGCCGTGCTAAACTCGGCCCTCGCCTGAGTTGCAGTAGTGCATCGCAGGCTGCGCGCCGAGGTGGCGGAATAGGTAGACGCGCTAGGTTCAGGACCTAGTGGCCGCAAGGTCGTGTGGGTTCAAGTCCCTCCCTCGGTACCACTGCCCAGGTGGCGGAATTGGTATACGCGTACGTTTGAGGGGCGTATGACGCAAGTCATCCGGGTTCAAGTCCC
>JBBQEC010000091.1:0-9430 GCA_038320305.1 Candidatus Limnocylindrales bacterium
CGAGCCATCAGGAAGCTGATTCCTGACTGTCCAATCCAATTCGGCGCCCTGGACGAGAAGCGGATGCTGAATCGGATTGCGGCCGGCGACATAGTGGTTCGCGTGATGGTCCGGGCGGCCCTGTTGCCTGAGCAGCTTACCCACCACTTCACGTCAAGCTTCATGGGCCGCCATGCCGTTTCATTGACCAAGGCCACGCCTATCGCCGGAGACGACTTCAAGGTCCTGTACATGGACCCGATGGGCACGCCGGATCCCGGCTACGACGGTACGACGATCAGGTTTTCCGAGTTCTCGCGTGCCCTGCTGCGCACGCCTGACGGCAAGATTCAGGCCACGTTTGGTGAGAACAACGCGGCACTTGCCGAGCGACCGGACGAGGTCGACCGAGGACGTACCGGAATCTTCGAGGGCAACCCGCTGACCGCGCCCGTCGCTGGTGCGCCGGTCATCCTCACTCACGGACGGCCGGATGAGTTCGCACATGTGGAACGGGGCACGCCTTTCCTGCACCCAACCACGCTCGCTGTTGTGACCCGCGCCGTAGGGACGGCCGACTTCCGCCTGGCAGGTCGATCGGCGGACGGGAAGTTCGCAGGCGTGTGGGTCAACACGCGCAAGATCGCCGGTGCGAACGGAATGACGCTGTTGCTCGTGGAGCGTGAGTTGATCGGAGTGCCGTTCATCGCTGCGTGACGCAACCAGCGCGTGACGTCGCGAGGCACGCAGGAGATCGCTAGCGGACATCCGGCTACCGATACACTCGGCCCATGGCCGAGGTCACACAACCCGAGGCGCCGTTTGGTCTGCGCGGGCAGTACGAGAACATCTGGCACATTGCGGCCGCGGAGCGCGACAGCGACGGACAGGTCATCGGACACCGCACGTACTGCGGCCGGAACTATCCCAATACAGATGAGCGCCCGGACGTCGCCACGTTGACCGACGTGTGCTCCGACTGCACCGCCCAGATGGCGCACCGCCACTGAGGCCGAGCGAATGCCATTGCCCCAACCGGGGATCTTCGCTCTGGGCACCAACTCCCACGCCTGGCTCGAGTTCGACGTTGCCGCCGGAGCGGACCCGGCCAAGGCCGTCACAGCGGCATCAAGTCTGCGCGAGCCACGGACAACCATTGGTGGCGTCAACCTCGTGGCAGGCTTTCGGCCTGAGCTATGGGCTGCCAACGGTAAATCGGAGCCCAAGGGGCTGACCGGCTTCAATGCGCCCGTGGTCGGGAGCGACGGCTTCAGGTTGCCAGCGACCCAGCACGACATGGTCATGTGGCTGACTGGTCCGTCATATGACGTGGTCTTCGACTTGTCGCGTGGCATCGTCAGCGCGCTGGTCGGCTACGCGACGCTGGCGTACGAGATGGTTGGTTGGCCGTATCACCACGACCGCGACCTGACCGGCTTCATCGACGGTACGGAGAACCCGACCCTTGTTGAAGCGACGGCCGCGGTGGTCATCCCGGAAGGGCAGCCCGGCGCAGGCGGCTCGATCCTGCTGCTGCAGCAGTGGGAACACGACGTGTCGGCCTGGGAGGCACTGCCCGTAGCGAGGCAGGAGCATGCCATGGGCCGGCGCAAGTCGGATTCGAAGGAGCTTGATCCAAAGCCGCCCGCATCGCACGTTGGGCGGACTGATCAAGATCGATTGGGCAAGATCTTCCGGCGCAACGTCGCGTATGGCGACGTCCAGCGGCACGGCACGGTCTTTGTTGGGTTCTGTGCCCGGCAGGACACGCTGGCGACGATGTTGGAGGCGATGGTCGGTCTGGACGGCGGGCCGCGTGACGATCTGACCCTGTTCACCAAGGCCCTGACCGGCGCGTACTACTTCGTTCCATCGGCGGAGGCGCTGACATGACGGAGATTGAAGCGGAGCGAGCCGGCTGGCGCGAACTCGTGAGCCTCGTGCGGTCGCTGTCGCCCGCCGAGTGCCTCGTGCCTGGCTACTACCGCGACCCCGACTGGACCGTGCGCGACGTGGTCGCGCACGTGGGCACATGGCTGGCCCAGGCGGAGGTGCTCTCGAGCAGATCCGCGCGGGCACGTACGAGGGCCACGACATCGATATCGACGCGGTCAACGCCGAGATGCTCGCGGCCATGGACGACCAACCCTGGGACGTCGCCTGGACGTTGGCCAACGCCGGACGGACGCTGATACTCCAGGACTGGTACGCGTTGCCCGAGCACGGCGCGGAAGCGGCCTGGTGGGTGGCCAAGTCAGGCCCGAATCACTACGGCCAGCATCTGCCGCGACTGCGCGTATGGGTGGCGGAGATGATCGCCGCGCGTCGTTGATCGGCGCCAAGCACTAATCTTTGCGCGTGGTATTGGCTGCTGAGCCCGCGCTGCATATATCCGGCCTGGTCAAGAGCTACGGGGACGTACATGCCGTCCGCGGCATTGACCTCGAGGTCGCGCGCGGCGAGGTCTACGGCTTCCTCGGCCCGAACGGCGCCGGCAAGTCGACAACAATCCGCTGCGTTCTGGATCTGCTTCGGCCAACGGCTGGAACGATCGAGGTGCTCGGCCTGGACCCGCGACGTGACGGCGTCGCCGTGCGCCAACGAGTTGCCTACTTGCCCGGCGAATTGCGTCTGCCAGAACGAATGACGGGCACTCAGCTGGTGGCCACCATCGGCCGACTACGCGGCGGTATCGATGAACATCGCCGCGACGAGCTCGCCGAGCGTCTGCAGCTGGATCTCGGGCGCCGCGTGCGAGAGCTGTCGTCTGGCAATCGCCGCAAGGTGGCGCTCTTGCTCGCGTTTGCGTCTGATGTCGAGCTGCTTGTGCTCGACGAACCGACGAGCGGACTGGATCCGCTCATGCAGCAGGTCTTCCTCCAGCTCGTCGCAGAGGCGCGCGCAGCGGGCAAGACGGTCTTCCTCTCATCGCACGTCCTGAGCGAGGTTCAGCGTGCTGCCGACCGAGTGGCGGTCCTGCGTGCCGGGAAGATCGTGACGGTGGGCACCGTCGAAGAGCTTCGGGGGCGAGCCCGCCAGCGCGTCGAGATCTGGTTCCCGGGCGAGCCACCAACGGCTGAGCTGACTGCACTTGGCGGAATCGACGATGCGCGCACAGACGGGCGGCACTTCGCCGCCGTGCTGGCGGGGCCGGTTCAGCCGTTGATCGAGCTTCTTGCGCGCCATCCGGTGACGAGCCTGCTCGTCGAGGAGCCGGATCTCGAGGAAGCGTTCCTCGACCTGTTCGCGGACGAGCAATAGTCATGGCATCGCGCTGGCTTGAGCTCATCACGGTGCCATTCCGTGCGGCATGGCGGGCCGGCCTGGCGTGGTCCATCGTGCTGGTCATGTTCATCGTCGCGACCGTGGCCTTCTGGCCCGCCTTCGAGGGATCGACCGCGTTCAACGACGCCCTCAAGGTCCTGCCTGCTCAGTTGCTGAATGCCTTCGGCCTTCAGGATTTCGCGTCGCCGGCCGGTTACCTGCGCGGTGGCCTTTACGACGTCCTCATTCCGTTGATGCTCGCGGCCGCGGGCGCGCTGTTGGCCAACAGCGCGACCGCGGCGGAAGAGGACGCCGGGCGAATCGAGCTGTTCCTGACGCAGCCCATAAGTCGAGTCGCGTTCATGACTGCTCGAGCCATATCCACGATGCTCTGGCTGATCGTCCTGATGCTCGTCGTGCTGGTCTCACAGGTCATCTCTGACACCGTCTTCGACCTGCACATCGGCGCCGGCGAGATCGTGGCCACAATCATCTTGTCGGGACTTATAGGTGTGTTCTGCGCCGCGCTCGCAATCGCGATTGCCGGCATCACAGCACGGCCGGGGCTGGTGCTGGGCATTCCGCTGGCCGTGGCACTGTTGGGCTATCTCGTATCGGCGCTCTTCCCGGTCAGCGACGTGCTCGACCAGTGGAAATGGATCTCGCCCTGGGAGTGGGCGTTGGGTGGCGACCCACTGACCAACGGCGGCGATCTGTGGCGCTACGCCGCCCTGATAGTGCCGTCACTCGCCCTCATCGTCATCGGAGTCGTCGCCTTCAATCGAAGGGACGTGCGCGCGGCCTAGGGTGTCGCTCAATCCGCCCGAACCCCGCACCCCGGGCCTCGGCGCCATCAGACTGCGAGAGTCAGCTGAATCGATTCCCATTTGTCAGTCAGGTCGAAGACGCCGATGCCTATGAGCAGAGCGCCCGACACCAGCTCAACGCCACGATGGTGGGCAGAGATCCAGCGCACGACTTCGCGTCCGCGCACAGCTGTCAAGAGCGACAGCAGCACGAGAGGCAGTCCGAAGCCCAGTCCGAACAATAGGAACGTGCCGATCTTGCTGGCGGCGTCGGCGATCCCGAGCGAGATGCCCAACAGGCTGACCAGGAAAGGACCTGCGCAGGGCAGCGCGATCGGTCCGAGCATCATGCCATACACGTATGCTTGGCCGTATGGGTTGGCCACGATCGGCACGCGCACGCCAGGCAGCCGATTGAACGGGTTGCGGCCCATCAGCAAAAGGACGCCGAGCGCAATGAGCAGGCCGTCTATAAACGGGGTCGCAAAGGCAAGGAGCCGACTGGTCGGCGCGGATACGGCGACAAGCACGACGCCAAGCACGACCATCATGGTCAGCACACCGCACAGCACCAGCAAACCGAGCAGGCCGGTTGCCCGCCGCCCTTCCAGGGCCGTTGCATTCGAGCCAAGGTAGGCGATGAAGCCTGGATACAGCGGCAGCAGGCACGGACTGGCGGCGCTCAGCAGGCCGATTCCAAACGGTCCCAGCGTGAGGGCAAAAGCCGCGAAATCCACGGCCGGGCGTGGACTGCCTAGACGCCCTGAGCGGCAGCCAGCGCGACGATCTCGTCCGCGCTGTGATGACCGACGAGGTGCGTCACCACGCCATCGGTCCCCACCACGATCAAGTTGACGGATGGCGGGCTCAGGACGACGTCTCCGAACTCATCGGCCAGGGCGCGTGAAAGGTCACGATCAGCGATCGCATATCGGAACGGGAACCCATTAGTCGCGCTGTAGCGGGCCAACGCGTCCGAGTCTTCGGTCGCCTCGATGTCGAGGCCGATCCACTCGACCAAGTTCGAGTCAAGTCCGGCCAGCGCGTTGACGGCCTCACGTTGCTGGGCTCGACAGTTTGCGCACCACGTGGCCATCGTCTCGATGAACAGGACCTTGCCCTGTGCTGAGAGATCCGCGAGGCGGAACGGTTCGCCGGTGGTTACGTCGGTGAGGGTCATCGTCGCCCATGGCTGATCCAGGCTCGTAGTTGCGGATCCCGCGCTGGGTTGAGCGGTGGCCGGGCGATCGGCAGGTACGTCGGACGTGGCTGGCGAGGTCGTCGCGGGCGCGGTGCCGGTCAACGTCGCCTGCGTTGGCGCGGCGGAGTAGACAGGCGACAGGTCCGTGGATGCACCCGGGTCCGAAGGCACGCCGACCTGCGCGGAGCAGGCCGCCGCGGAGAACGCGATCAGGAGCATCGGGATGATCGGCCGGTACGTCATTTGACGATGATGGGCATCGTGCGTGACGAGACGGTGACGTTCAGGGCTGATTCGGACGAGTCCAGTGGCCTTGTCACAGGCTCGTCACGAGATCGGTCGTACGATCTGGGTATGGCAGGCCCCTCCGCGAGCAGGCCGATCCTCGTCGTCGATGACGACGCCAAGATCGTCCGCCTCGTCACAACATACCTCGAACGCGAGGGCTACACCGTCATCTCGGCGGGAGACGGTGTTTCTGCGCTGAACGCCATCGAGCGTCACCGACCCGCGCTGGCCGTGCTCGATCTGATGCTGCCGGAGATGGATGGGCTGGCCGTCATCCGAGCACTGCGCGCCCAGGACATCCTGACTCCCATCCTCGTCCTGTCCGCGCGCGGCATGCTCTCCGACCGGATCCGCGGCTTCGAGGACGGTGCAGACGACTATCTGCCCAAGCCCTTTTCGCCCGCGGAGCTGGTTCTGCGCGTGAAATCGATCCTCCGTCGACAGACCGAGGATTCGAGTCCGATCGTTCACGGCGACCTGGTCGTCGACCCGGCGCGCTACGAGGTCCGGCGCTCGGGCACGCCAGTTGAGCTGACGCGCGTCGAGTTCCAGCTACTGCTTGCTTTGCTCGAGGCGGACGGCCGGGTCTTGACCCGCGACCAGCTGCTCGATGCCGTCTATGGCCACGATGCCTCGGACGTGATGGATCGGACGATCGACGTGCACGTGGGCCGCCTGCGCGAGAAGCTGAGCGACGACGCCGAATCGCCGCGTTACATCGCGACGGTGCGTGGCGTGGGCTACCGGGCCGCGCCGGCGGGAGCGTGATGTTCGGCCGCGGCATAGCCGTGCGCATCTTCCTTGCAGCCGTGGCGTCAGCAGCGGTTGGTCTCGGCATCCTTTTGGTGGGTGTTCTGATCGTTGGCGCAGATGCGTTCGAGGCGCTCATGGTCCAGGCCGGCGACACGGCCGCTCATGCGCGCCAGATGTTCGACGCGTCGGTCACCAACGTGGTCCTCGCGGCCGTCGTCGTGGCCATCATCGCGAGCATGGTCATCTCGCTGCTGCTCGCGCGCAGGCTCGCCCGGCCGCTCGCGGATGTAGGCGGGGCCGCGCGTCGGTTGGCCGATGGCGACCTGTCGGTGCGTGTGCCGCGCGAAGGCCCTGAAGAGATCCGCGACCTGGCCGACTCGTTCAACCAGATGGCGGCCAGCCTGGACCAGCAGGAGCAGGTGCGCCGCGACTTCATCGCCAACGCAGCGCACGAGCTGCGTACGCCGCTGACCAACCTGCAGGGCTACCTGGAGGCATTGCGTGACGGCGTGATCGTGGCTGATGCGGCGACCTATGACTCCCTGTGGGAGGAGGCCGACCGACTCGTGCGCCTGTCCCGTTCGCTCGATGCGCTGGCAGAGGGAGCCTCGGCCGACCACCCGCCCAGCCTCGAGGAGGTCGACCTGTCGGCGGCCATCCGCTCCGCGGTTGAGATCATCGAGCCACAGATTGAGCGAGCCGGACTTTCGCTGTCTCTCGACGTTCCGGGCGGCCTGTCTGCGCGGGCAAGTTCCGACCACCTCGCGCAGGTATTGGGCAATCTGCTTTCGAATGCCGTTCGTTACACGCCCGTGGGCGGCACCGTGACTGTCCGCGCTGAGCGCCGGCCGCACGATCTCCTCGTCGCTGTGATCAACACCGGTGACGAGATCCCGGAGCAGGACCTGGGCCGCGTATTCGAGCGCTTCTACCGCGTCGAGAAGTCCCGCGACCGCGAGCGCGGTGGCGCGGGGATCGGCCTCGCGATCGTCAAGAACCTTGTCGAAGCTGCCGGGGGGCGAGTCGGCGCTGACTCCTCCGATGGACGTACACGCTTCTGGTTCAGCCTCTCGTCATAGAGCCGTCACGCAAGCGCCATCGCCGCGTCACACAAGCGCAATCGGCGCGTCACGGTCAACCGTCACGGTGAGCGGGTCCCCGGCAGGTGGCCGGGCCAAGCTGGAGGCGCACACCGTGCGACGACTCTCCTTTTCCGTGTTACTGGCCGGCGTTGCGTTAGCCGCGCTGAGTGTTGGCGGGGTAGCCGCCGCATCTCCGAGAGGTGCCGTGTTCACTCTCTCCAACAACCCTGCCGGCAACCGCGTGCTCGTGTTCGAGCGCGCCGCCGATGGCAGCCTCCTCGCGGTCGGTGCCGTGTCCACGGGCGGGACGGGCACCGGCGCAGGATTGGGCAGCCAGGGATCCCTGACGCTGTCGAACAATCACCGCTGGCTGTACGCAGTCAACCCGGGCAGCGATGAGGTCTCCGTCTTTCGCGTCAACGGCACCCACCTGCAGCTGATGGAAGTCGCGCCGAGCGGCGGCGACATGCCCATCAGCATCACGTCTCACGGCTCGATCGTGTACGTCCTGAATGCGGGCGGCGACGGCAGCATCCAGGGTTTCCACCGCAGCTCGACCGGCATCCTCGCCCAGATCGCAGGTTCCGACCAGCCACTCAGCCAGGCGGCCCCAGGCCCGGCGCAGATTGAGTTCGCGCCGAACGGACGGAACCTTGTCGTGACCGAGAAGGGCACCAACCGCATCGACACTTATCGCGTACACGCCGATGGATCGGCCAGCGCTCCCTCGTGGCGCGCCTCGGCAGGCCCCACGCCCTTCGGCTTCGAGTTCACCCGCCGCGGCACGCTCGTCGTGTCGGAGGCGGCCGGTGGCGCAACTGACGCCAGCTCTGCGTCGAGCTACCACTTCCGTTCGAATGGCCACCTGAAGCTGCTCGACGGGCCCGTGGCCGACACAGAGACGGCAGCATGCTGGGTCACTGTCACCCGCGACGGTCGTTTCGCTTACCTGACGAACACCGGAAGTGGCACGATCAGCGGCTATTCCATCGCCTGGAACGGCGACCTGACGCTGCTCGATGCGGACGGCGCCACGGGCACCACGGGCGCCGGGCCGATCGACGTCACGGTCGACCGGTCCAGCAAGCACCTGTACAACCTCAACGCGGGCTCTGACACGATCACCATCTTCAATGTCATGCCCGACGGCTCACTCACGGCAGCGGGCTCGGTCTCGACGCCGGACGGGGCAGCAGGCATCGCCGCCTATTAGGTCTGCGTCATCTCGGGATGGTCCCAAGGGCGGCGGCGAGTCATCTCGCCGCCGCCCTCTTCGTTGTCTCGGGATAGGGTGGAACTGTTCATTGAAGGACACAAAACGAGAGGGAACCCCGTCGTGACCAAGTACATGTTCCACGGTTCCTACACGGCGGCCGGCGCGGTCGGCGCCTTGAAGGACGGCGGCACCGGCCGTCTCAAGGCGGTGGGCGATCTGATCACCAGCCTGGGTGGCTCGCTCGAGTCGTTCTACTGGGCACTCGGCAAGGACGACTTCTACCTCGTCGCCGAGATGCCCGACTCGCACGCCGCCGCCGCGGTGGCCATGGCCGTTGCCAGCGCAGGATCCGTGACGATCACGACCGCGGAGCTGTTCGATATCGCCGCCATGGATGACATCGTCAGTCGTCGCGGCGTCTACCGAGCTCCAGGCGCCTAGCGCTCGTCTCCGGCGACGGGGCCCGTGGGGGAAATCGGGTCCGAAGGCGCGTGTTCGCGTCGAGATAGCCACACAAATGGGATCACGAACGCCGTGATCACACCGCTGACCACATATGAAGGGCCGTAACCGTAGACGTCGGCGACCCGTCCCAACGCGGGCTGGGCCACGACGCCCCCGGCGGAGCTCATCAGCGAGTCGAAACTCAGGACCGTAGCGCGCTGCTCGGACGGGATCAGGCCGTTTATAAACGCCTGGCGGATGGGTGACTCGAAGGCGAAGACCAGGCTCGACGCGGCAAGGAGCGCGAGGGCAACAACGAAGTTTGTCGCCAGGCCGATGACCACGAGCAAAGCGGAGGTGAGGGTGCCGCCGAGCAATAGGGCGTTGGTGCGCAGTC